>NZ_JAGGKL010000004.1 GCF_017873625.1 Methanobacterium petrolearium
TTCTTGGTCTTGGTAGCTTTCTCTTTTACTTCCTCAACCTTTTCTTCCACTGCTTCTTTAGCTTCAGTGGCTTTCTTGTCAGCTTCTTCAGCTTTCTCATCAGCAGCCTTTTTAGCCTTAGTAACTTTGGATTTAGCTTCAGAGACTTTTTCTTTGACTTCTTCAGCTTTTTTGGAAGCTTTTTTCTTGGTTTCGGTGGCTTTCTTGTCAGCTTCTTCAGCTTTTTTCTCGGCAGCTTTCTTGGTCTTGGTAGCTTTTTCTTTTACTTCCTCAACCTTTTCTTCCACTGCTTCTTTGGCATCAGCAGCTTTGGCTTTTAAATCATCTTTTTTTACTGGTTCTTCTGCTGGTACTTCAGCAGCTTCTTCAGCAGCTTCTTCAGTGATCTCTTCTAAGATTTCAACGCTGCCTTCAGTTACTTCCTCAGCTGGAGCTTCAGCTGCTTCTTCAGCTGCTGGTTCTTCAACTTTTGGAGGTATGATATCCACCTTATCTGGTAGGACTACATCTGGTGGCATGATTCGCACGTATATTCCCAGAACTCCTGGTTTGAGTTGTACAGTGGCGAATCCTTCTTTAACATATTTGGTGAATGGTTCTCCACATCTTTTGATGTATCCATCAGTGAATTTGGCACAGGCAGATCTGGATCCTCGGATTTTACCAGAGATGGTTACTTCCACTCCCTGGGCTCCTGCTCCCATGATTCTTCTGAGAGTTGAGTAAGCCACCCGACGGAAGTGCATTCCCCTCTGTAACATGGCTGATATTTTGTGGGCCATGATTTTAGGGTTTAATTCTGGAATGTCAACTTCTTTAACTTCTACTTGTGGGTTTTCCAGATCATAATTGTTTTTAAGATTGTTGGTTATGGCCCGTACAGTTTTACCGCCTCGTCCTATGACCATTCCTGGTCGTTCAGCGTATACTACTACCATGGTTCCTAGGGGTGTGACCTGTATTTCCATTCCACCGTAGCCTGCTCTGTCCAGTTCTTTTTCCAGGTATTCGTCAATACGGGTTCTTTTTAGTCCCTCGGTTACAAAGTCCTTTTCAATCATGCGCTCTCTGCCTCCCCTAGAACTACCTGAATGTGTGTGGTTGGTGTGTTGAAGGGTGTTGCCCTTCCAAATGCTCTTGGGATGTATCCTCTGATCACATAACCCCTATGGCTTGATATGTGGATTATCATAAGATCTTCAGTGTCCATGCCCTGATATTCGGCATTGGCCTCGGCATTTTCCAGAACATCCAGAATTTGGTTGGCTGCCTTTTTGGGGTAACGACCTGTAGGCCATCCTTTAAGTCCCTTTCGGTGGCCTACTTTTTTGTTATGTCTTTTGAAGGGTACTGGTCTTTTCATCTGGATTACATCTTCCAGATATTCTTTGGCTTCATCCAGATACATTCCCCGGATTTCCCTGCAGATCTCCACTGAGTGTTTTGGTGAGATTTTTAGGGATCTGCCAGCGGCTTTAGCTACTTTTCCCGTTCCTTCGTAAGCATATTTCAATTTTGCCATAATTTGATTCTCCTTATTTCAGGGGCACGAACATGGATGAACGGGTTGCACCCATACCAGGGTCTCCGTGCTGTACTTTTTGTCGGGTTACTGCGAATTCTCCAAAGTAACAGCCTATCATTTCTGGTTGTATTTGGACTTCCACAAATTCTTTGCCATTGTAGATGCCAAAGGTCATGCCCACCATTTCTGGTAAAACAATCATGTCTCTACAATGGGTTCTGATGATTTTTGGTCGTCCGCCCTTGTTTTCATCTTTTTTCAGTTTTCGTATCTTCTCTAGTACCTTTTTTTGCCTGGGTAAGAAACCCTTTTTAAGGGATCTGCGTTGCCTTGATGGGAATAACTGGATGACATTATCCAGTGGCATCTGCTGCAGTTCTTCCAGGGTGTAACCACGATACTTGAATTCTTTCCTCGCCAATTAGCCTCCTCCTTAAATTTTCTTTGCTCATATCCTGTATTTTCGTAATTTTATTCCTAATTTGTGAGATAATAACTATGTATACTGAGTTTATCTCCTTTTTCCGGTTCTTTTGGCTGCTATGGAACCCACTTTTCTTCCTGGTGGGGCATGTCTGGAGACTGTGGTTGGTCGTCCTGGGTGCTGGCGGTTTCCACCACCGTGTGGGTGGTCTACTGCGTTCATTGCTACACCACGCACTGTCATGCACTTTTTACCCTTAGCTTTAGTTGCATAGTGTCGGTTTCCTGCTTTCAGGAATGGTTTTTCTTTCCTACCTCCCCCTGCAACCACTCCTATGGTGGCTCGACTTTGGGGGTTGAAAGCCTTTAATTCCCCTGAGGGAAGTTCCACAATGGCTTTACCCACATCATGGGTGATAAGAGAAGCATAAGTACCTGAGGATCGGACGAATTTTCCTCCGTCACCAGGGTTGTTTTCCAGGTTGTACACCGGTGTTCCTTCCGGGATTTCTCCCAGTGGTAGTGAGTTTCCTGGTTTTATTGGTGCGGATACTCCGCAAGCAATTTCATCATTAATGGCAATGCTTTCCGGGGCCAGTATGAGTTTCTGTTCTCCGTTTTCGAATTTGACTTTGGCCACCGGGGCAGTTCTACCGGGATCATGGATGATGTCCACTACCTTTCCATTGAGGCTGCCATTTTTTTCAACATCATCATAGGTTCGGTACTGTATTTTTCCTTTGAATCTGTGTGATGCACTACGGTGGGTGGGGGTTCCTCTTCCCCTTCTTTGAATTATTAATCGTTTTCCCATTATTTAATCCTCCCTTAGAATACACCCATCTTTACGGCGATGTCTTCGGCACTGGCCTCTTCGGTGAGTTTAAGGTAGGCTAGTTTTTCACCACGGGAGTTTATCTGGGTGTTGACTCTTTCAACCTTAACATCGAATAATTCTTCAAAAGCCTGTTTGATTTGTGGCTTCTTGGCTGTTCTTCGGACCACGAAGGTTAACTCGTTTTTGTAGTCAATTGCGTTCATACTTTTCTCAGTTAACTGTGGTTTGATTATTATATCGTAAGGATCCATTCATAACACCTACCTGTTCTGGAATAACTCTCCCAATTTTTCTATGGCAGATTTGGTGTAAACAGTGAGTCTTCCTGGATGGGTTCCTGGTGCAAGGAGTTCTGCATTGATATTGTCAACAACCACCACATCTACTCCGGGATGGTTTCTGGCTCCCAGACGGATTCCTTTGTCTTCTCCCACTACCAGTAAGGGGCCTTTAGGTGTTTTGTATTTTCTGCCCCTGGTTTTTCCTCTGCCTGCACGTATCTTACGGCCTTTTTTGGCTCTGATAACATCATCCATTATTCCCAAACTTTTGAAAATTTCCCGGGTATCTTTGGTCTTTTTGACACTGCACAGGGCATCGTCAACTACAAATGGTATTTGGGGGATGTTTTCAATTTGGTGTCCTCTTAATTCTACCAGTTCCTGGTTGGTGGTGGCAGCCAGTGCTGAACGTATGGCCAGTTTTCTTTCTTTTTTGTTGATCTTCTCTTGGATGATTCTGGCAGTTCTTGGGGGGTGAGCTCTTCTTCCGCCTGCGGCATGAGGTACGAATGCTGCTTTGGATCCTGCTGGGTGTCTTGAACCCTTAACACGAGGTACCATTGCAGCTCCTCTACCTGCACCGAATGATTCTGCTGTGGTTCGTTTACCTGCCATGGGGTCTGTTCCCCATGGTTGGATACGGGCACTTTGTCCAGAGAGAACAGCTCTTTTTATAAGGTCTGGCCTGTATTCTTCACTAAATATCTCTGGAAGCTCCATCTCGCCAGTAACTTTGCCTTTTAATGAGTAAACATTGATCTTCTTCATTCCCATCACTCTTTAATAATTAGGCTCCCTGCTTGGAGGCCGTACTGATATTTGATATTTGAGGAGCATCATCGTGTTTTCCGTGTGGTCTCATTGCTTTCCTGAGGATGACCAGTCTCTTGGATGGTCCTGGTAATGATCCTTTAAGAAGTAAGTAGTTATTTTTAACCATACCATACCTTACAAATCCACCGTCGGGATTTATCTCATCAGCCTGGTCCGCTTCCCCAATTTTTAATATTTTCTTATTGTACTCTGTGCGTTGGTGATATCCCATCTGTCCGGCCATTGGCACAGTCCACATGGTACGTTCTGGACTCCATGGTCCTATTGAACCCACGTGCCGTCCTTTGCTACTCCTGGCGGCTTTTCCGTACTGGATTCGGACACCCCATCTTTTTATAACTCCTTGGAATCCTTTACCTTTGGTGACAGCCACAGCATCTGTGTGTTCACCATCAGCAAAAACATCGGCAGGGTTGATTTCTTTACCCAGAACACTGATGGCATATTCCAGTTTGTCTTCCACACTGGATCCTCCTATGCCAAATTCCATTATTTCAGGTTTTTTCTTGGGGACACTGGCCAGTCTGGGTTTGGTATGTACTAATGCTCTTATTTCCACAACTGCATCCATTTTTTCCTTTAGCTCAGCTATTTGAGCTTCAGAATCATGGTTTTCCGGTAGTGTAATTTTTCTTTTTAGATCTTCGTCCATTTCTGCTGCCAGAACATCAGTCATGGCTTTGATTCCTCTTGATGTTTTTTGGTAAGCTCTGATACCAAAAACCACTGCTGGTGGTGTTTCTACCACTGTGACCGGGGAAGATATTTCAATTCCCTCGGTAGGTGAGTTCTTGGTGTTATCCAGCATGGTTACATGGGTCATGCCCACTTTATAACCTGGGAATCCCAAAAGACCCGGCTCTTCACTTTCGGGCCAGGAGCTAATTTGGGGTGATTCTCTGGCTGCTCTTTTTCTAGGACTAAATGCAACTGATCCTTTTCTAGGTTGATGATGTCTAGTCATCTAATATATTCCTCCTTACTCTTAGATTTTCCACTTTTCCAAATATGTGAACATGAATTAATTTAAGGGCATTCTAATTAGCCCTAATGTGCATTGTCAATTAATCATTTTTAATAATTGCAATCAATGCTTGTGCTAGCTTTAAATGCATTAAAAAGTATGCATTTTCATATCAAAATTTAATTAACCAATTAGCTTTTGCTAATTAAGCCACTATGGTCCCTGGTTATAGCATTAGCGTGTAACTAGTCCATTAGCATATTAAATACTGATAAAGTAGCTAAAACTGCCTCTTCAGTCCTTACAGTCTTAGTTCCCTGGTTAGGGATGATGTTAACCTCCAAGTCCAATAAGTCCCTGGGATTGCCCATTAATTCGTGTAAGCCCGAATATGGACCACCAAACAAAATAGCTAAGTGTTTGGAGCCCCTTAACCCCTCTCTTACTTCGTTTAAAACAGAAGCGATGGGTTCAGCATAGTGTGATGTGCCCACCACCAAATCTGGTCGTGGTTTTAACATGTCTATGCTATCATCTAAACTCTTATAAGTAGAAAGTACTTCATAACCCCAATAGAAATCAGGTTCATCTGGGGTGACAATTATTTCTTTTCCTAACTTATCTACCTTAAAGCTTATAACCCGGTTTACACTGAGCTTTTCCTTGCACAATGCATCCCGGTCGGCACCTATATCAACTATGGTACCCTTTTTGGTCCTTTTCAATGTAAGTCCCTGTCTAAAATCACCTGCACGGAGTTCTCCAGTTGGGTGATGAGGAGTTCTAAGCGGAGGTAATATTCCAACGTTCCGCAACTCCTTAGTTATAGGAAATACCTTTTTTCTAAGGTATTGTGGGGTATTCATATAAGTGAGGATATCACTAATAAACTTTACCCTTTTACGGTCTTCGGGGTCTTCGGTATCGCTGTAAACAACGATGTCTGTCACCCGAAACAGGGCAGCTGATCTGCCAATCAACCCTACTTTGTAAGTCTTTAGTTTTAAATCTTTTGTTTCTTTCAAAAATGAAGATGGTATAAAAATTGAAATATTTTTAACTGGCATCTTTAAATTTTTGTTTTTAATCCATATAATAACATATGTATATATAATGTATTTCTTACAATTTTTCAAGTGAATTTTTACCTAACTAATATATCAAGTACATCACTTACATCAAACGCATCCTACCAAATGTGCATCATGATACTGGATCTGGAAGTTTTAGACTTAATTAACTGATTATCTTATAAAAAAATACACGATGATCCCTATTTTTTAATTAAACTTATTGTTCAATGAGATTCTTTCATCTTATATTAGATTATTTCTTTAAGATTTTTCGGCGCGCAAAACAACCACTTCAACGTCCCGTTTTTCATCCTGGTGAAAGTGATAGATCCGTGGCAATGGAAAATTATAATAAAATCGATGGGTTATCTTCCCACCAATACTTCCCACCAGTTGCTCCAGGAACTCTTCTGTTTTAGCTAGATGAAATGAATAGACAACCGGAGCCATTTGAAGCGCTTTTTCTAGGAATTTCCTATCTGCATCCTTACGATGGGCTTTCTGTGCACCAAATGGAGGATTCTGGATCACAGTATCAGCGTTTTCCTGGAAATCATCAATATCCAAATTCACGAACCTGCATTTATGTTGAATTTTTAGTTTTTTGGCCTGATTTTCAGCAACCATAAGTGCATCATTGTCAATATCAACGCCCACCACTTCATCAGCCCCCATGAGTGCTGCTCCCAGGGTAAGTATTCCAGTTCCGCAGCCAAGATCAACCACTTTCATTCGGTGGATATCCCCCTGGACACTGGCATTCCATACAACATCAGAAGCTATGGTAGCTGGCGTGTGGTACTGTTCCAGATCAGGATGAGGATGAGGATGAGGAGGAATAGATTGTAGTGCCATTTCCAGGTGTCTTTTCTTGTTGATCATGATTTCAGTTCCAATTACCTCTGATTAACTTCATATAATTATAGCAGAACATGTTATATTTTGTGTTCCCAGAATATTCAAAATTTCCCCGGATATAAAAAAAATATGGAGTTAGATATAAATCTGTATGAGGATATAGAGTAGACAAAGATAAATATAATAAATATTTAGGATTTAAAAAAGTCATAAATAAAT
This sequence comes from Methanobacterium petrolearium, assembly GCF_017873625.1. NCBI lineage: Archaea > Methanobacteriati > Methanobacteriota > Methanobacteria > Methanobacteriales > Methanobacteriaceae > Methanobacterium > Methanobacterium petrolearium. The sequence continues at coordinate 7,016 of NZ_JAGGKL010000004.1, forward strand.
TGAAATTAAGATACACAGGAAGATAACATGTTTGACAAGGTCCTGGTTGCTAACCGTGGAGAAATCGCCATTAGAGTAATGCGAGCATGCAGAGAACTGGATGTGAAGAGTGTGGCAGTTTACTCTGAAGCAGATAAAAATTCACTTTTTGCTAAATACGCTGACGAAGCATACCTTATAGGGGGACCAGCCCCCGCTGATAGTTATCTGAACATTCCCCATATACTGGAAGCAGCAGAAAAATCCGGGGCCGATGCACTACACCCCGGTTATGGTTTCCTGGCTGAAAACTCAAAACTTGGTGAAGAATGTGCCAAGAATGGTGTTAAACTCATAGGCCCACCAGGACGTGTTATTGAAGCTATGGGAAGTAAGATCGAATCCCGTAAACTCATGGAAAAAGCAGGAGTTCCAGTGATCCCCGGTGATAGTAAGGGAGTGACTGACCCAGATGAAGCCCTTAAAATTGCAGAATCCATTGGATACCCAGTTATAGTCAAAGCATCCGCGGGAGGCGGTGGTATTGGGATGAGAACTGTCTATGAGGAAGATGAACTCATACGTGCCCTGGAATCCACACAATCTGTAGCGGAATCAGCCTTTGGAGACTCCACTGTGTTTATTGAAAAGTATGTGGAGGAACCACGCCACATAGAATTCCAGATCTTGGCTGATGAAGATGGTAACACCATCCATGTAGCGGACCGTGAGTGCAGTATCCAGCGAAGACACCAGAAACTCATTGAAGAGGCACCCTCTCCAATTATGACCGATAGACTCCGGGAAAAGATGGGATCAACAGCTGTTAAAGCAGCATCATCCATAGGATACACCAATGCAGGTACTGTGGAATTTTTATACTCACACGGTGAGTTTTATTTTCTGGAGATGAACACCAGAATCCAGGTGGAACACCCCATAACCGAAGTGGTCACTGGAGTGGACCTGGTTAAAGAACAGATTAAAATCGCCTCTGGCAGAGAGTTATGCTGTGCACAGGATGAGATCCAGGTGAGAGGCCATGCCATTGAGTGCCGTATAAATGCTGAAAATCCTTTAGCTGATTTTGCCCCTAACCCTGGTAAAATCACTGGTTATCGTTCCCCAGGGGGTCCGGGATTACGGGTGGACAGTGGGGTTTACATGAATTACACCATACCCCCATACTATGATTCCATGATTTCCAAACTCATTGTATGGGGTAGGAATAGAAATGCAGCCATCTCCAGGATGAGAAGAGCTCTTTCAGAATATATTATTATAGGAGTGGAAACAACCATACCATTCCATAAGGCCATGATGCTGAATTCCACCTTCCATGAAGGTAAATTACACACTCACTTTGTGGATGAGCATAAACAGGAAATAATGGAAAATGTAGAACAAATCGTCCGGGAAGATAGAGAGATGGTTTCCAGGCTGAAATCAACATTTTTACCTTCTAAAAAAGTGGCAGCAGTTTCTGCAGCAGTTTCCAGCCATATAGCCGATTCTATTTCCAGGAGTAAAAAATAAGATTATTATAATAGATTCCGTAGTTATAATATCTTCAATGATTATAAAAAAGATTGGTCAGTGGTTTTTATGTATGAAAAACAGATTTTAAAAACACTCCATGAAAATAAGGGCGAATACATTCCTGGTGACCATTTGGCATCGGAAGTGGGAATATCCGAATCCCAACTTGCTCTTGAAATCCAAGAATTAGAAAAAAATGGTTATCAAATCAAATCATCATCTGAAAAGGGTTATTGTCTGATTAAAACCCCAAACAGACTCCTGCCTTATGAATTAGAACGCGATCTGCCCACCAGTTATATTGGTAAAGAAATTCATTATTATTCTGAGGTTGATTCAACTAACGAGGTTGCCAAAAGACTGGCAGATGACGGTGCACCTGAAGGAACCATTATTATTGCAGAAAGTCAGAGAAGTGGCAGAGGCCGTCGTGGCAAAAAATGGATATCACCCTCTGGTGGGGTGTGGATGACCATTATTCTGAGACCAGATATTCCTCCTTCCAAAGCACCTCAACTCACCCTGGTAACTGGGGTGGCAGTGGCTGAAACACTGGATCAGGAGTGCAGACTGGACGTGGGTATTAAATGGCCCAATGATATATTGATAGGTGGGAAAAAGGTATGTGGTATTTTAACCGAAGCCAACACCACCCCTGAAGGACTTGAATATGTGGTGGTTGGTATAGGGATAGATCTTAATGTTGATGTGGATAATTTCCCTCCAGAACTCAGGGAAGGAGCAACATCTCTTAAAAAAGAACTTGAGGAAGAAATTTACAGTGTAAAATTGGTTCAAAGATTCCTCAATAACCTTGAAACACTTTATGATGATTTCAAATCTGGCAACTTCCCAGAAATCCTTAAAGAATGGAGAAAACTATCTAAAACAATTGGTTCCTACGTTGAAGTTCGGAAAAAAGGAAGAATAGTTCGTGGAGAAGCTGTTGGTATAACCAGAGAAGGAGTGCTTATTTTAGAGATGGATGATGGAAGTTTGCGCAAAATTATTTCTGGGGAATGTATACACATGAAATAACCCATTAATCAGCGCCCACTAAACCCTAAATTTTTTTTATCCCTACCAATTTGTCCAACTTTAATTTTTTTTATTCGACCTCGATTAATGTAACTTCACCAAGACTCCCTTCTACATGAAAATGGCAGTCAGTGAACTTTTCTGCTGCGTAAATATTGGTGAGGGTATGATTGGTGAGTCTGGATATCTTAACTGAAGATGAACCACTGATGGCCATATAAGGAATGATCTGATCACCCATATACTGATCAAGGGCAGCACCTCGTGATAAGTATGATAAAATTTCGGTTGCAGCTTCCCTTCCAACTATTTCTGCTGGTTTGCCTGGTTTTCCCAGGCTGCTGGCCCCAACACGGGGAATGTTTTTGCCTTTATACTCACTCCAGAGCACCAGTCCTGATCCTGGGCTTAAACCATTATCATCTGATTTTACTTCGATTTCAACTTCAAAACCTGCAGAACGAAGAGTTTTTTGAGCAGAATCTGCCTGGCGGATTGCAACATGCCGAGGTAGTCGGGTAGAATGAGATATTCCCTTAATCACATCCACCTTCAGTTCGTGGATAGTTAATGGTTTTAACTTCCCCACAGGTTTTGTAATAGCCCGAATTAAACCTCCACCGCGGGGATAGTGTCCTCTGTTTAGTAATTCAAGTTTTACAGATGCCCCCATGGATCGCAATATGGGTAAGGTTACATGAGAAAGATAATCTACTGATGGTGCCCATTGGACATCGGTTCCTCCCTTAATCTCAATTTCCACTGTTTCCGGTGCAAACAAGGCCGGTATTATCAGAGCCTGCAGTATCAAAGAGGTGCTGCCTGCAGTCTGAACATCCACCTTGATTTTTCCACCCCTTAACTGGCCAGGTATAAATGTTATCTGGGTTGAACCCAGTTTCAATCCATTAACCTGGGCACCGGAAAGATTGGCAATTGCCCGGGCTGCGCTAAAGTGTTGCATCATCATCCCGGGTTTTGGTCTCCTAACCCTGATGTTTTCCATGTGAAATGCCTTTCCAGTTAAAGCTGATAAGGCTGCTGAAACCCGTAAAAGAGCTCCACCACCTTCCTGGAAGGATCCATCAATTTCTATCATTTTTTTCATCAATCCACTTAAAATGAAACGGAATAATAAACCAATACTTGAATGAAAATCGTTTAAAAACTAAAACACAACTATGGTTGGGATCCGCATAGCATTAAACCGGTTATATTACAGTAACCTTATTTCTTACAGTAATCCTGGTTCATAAAAACAAACATAAGTTACAATGAACCCTTATTCACCAAAACACAAGTCTAGGTAAACCCCAATTGACAAACCCAAACACCGGTTTACAGTAATCATGATTCATATAAAGCACTCCAACATAATTCTTCGTTGTGTATGATTTTTTTCAGTTTTCTTAGTGAATCCGTGATTGCCTGGCATATTTGAGTATCATCCAATCTTTCTGCATCATGAGAGGCCAGATCAAGGCGTATAGTGGAAGAAACTCCCGGCATTCCAACCGCAGGAATAGTAAGTATATGATGTTCTTTTAAAAGTATCATGGACATTAAAGTGCCAATTTCACGTTCAGAAATGTTCATGTCATTTTGGGGATCTGTGACTTCTTTTAGTAGGGTGTCTGGAGATATCATTATCCCGGTGGGTGTTTTTTCTGTACCTTTCACCACTCCCATCAAAAGTTGATGTAGTTTATCTCTTCTATCAAGGGAATCCAAAATTCTTTCTGGATTGAAAATCTGCAAAGCCCTTACCATACCTGCAATAATGGGTGGTTGTGCTTCCAGACCAAATTGATGCGCTTTATCCTTGATCAGGCCTATTAGTTGGACCTTACCCGCCATCAAACCTGCCCTAGGGCCGTCCATTAACTTATCCGTGCTGGTAACCACCAGATCTGCACCCATATCCATAGCTTTAGGTTGATTATAAACTACAGTCCTTAAACGTGCCCCGGATGCATCATCCACCAGCACGTTAACTTTCTGGTCATGGGAGATCTTTATTATTTTCTCAAAATCAGTTAAAGGGATTATTTTATGATCCATTGTAGAACCGGTTATAACCACCAGTGATGTTTTTTCACTGATCCTGAAATCATCTAAGCTATCAAATTCACGGTATGAAGCACCTTGGAGCTTCACACTACGTGGAATAGAAGGATGGGATGGTAATTCAGGTAAATAATGTATTACTTCATCATCAGGCTTAACCAAAGCAAGTATGGTGGCTAAAATGGCTGCAGTTGTACGGTTGAAGGCTATTACCTTTTCACCACCAAGGTGTTTGATTCCCTCTTTTTGCAGGGATTCTGAAAAAAAAGCAGGGCCTGCATAGGTTTCCAGGAGGGCTAGTTCAGATTTTCCAATGGGAAATCCGCCAGCTAAACCTGAAAGGTCGTATAAGCTGGTTCTTCCTTCATTTTTAACTAGAGAAGCAATAAATTTTAGGGCAGTTTCTCTTCTTTTCACTTCATCAAGTGAAGAACAAATAAGCATTTAGTTTTCTTCCTTGAAAGACTTTTTATCATTATCTGGTTTCAGGACTATGGCGTCGTCCGCAGAGTTCTGTAGAGCAGCACTGAAACCGGGTTCAGCACCAATCACTATAGTTTCCTTACCGTTTTCTTTAGCTTTATTGATAATGGGTAAAAAATCGGCATCTCGGGTCATAAGCGCTATTACATCAATATTAGGATTGTAAATAAGTTCCATGGCTTCCACAGCCATATAAACATCAGTATCACCAGCCACCACTATGGGGGTGAATCCCTGGTTCACTATGGCTTCAATGAGTTTATCTGACGCATATTGGTTTAAAAGAACTTTACCTACCCTCATGTTTCCATATTCTGATATTATTTCCCTTACTAAATCTAGATTAAGGCGGAATTCTTTTCTTAACATGTTCGGCCCATCTACCAGGAGTCCAATATTCTTTGACCCTGTCTCTGACCTTCTAAGTGGGATGTAAGAAGTTAATTTCTCAAAACTTCGCATTTTTATCCTCCAAACTAAATGGCAAAAAAATAGTTTACAATAATTTTGACTAGATTGTTTATACTTCGAAAATGTCTGATATTAGGTTATTGTACTTTGAAATAAGTTGGCCCAACTGAATATATCATAAATATCATAGTTTTGATTTTATACCATTTCTAAAGTTGTTATACGAAATTGGTGGGATGTCAACAATTTATTTGAACCATAAGCTTACAATAACCCTTTTAAGGCGTCAAGACCATTATTTTTACCATCTTACTTATACTATTAATTTATCTATGAATTTACTAACATATAAAATGGTTCATAGTATGATAACTGAATATATTAACAATTGATTCAATTTTTGTGTGAAATTCTACAATAAACATACAATATGAGAGGATGCTTCCCCATGACATTAGATTTTGAAATTGTTTACTCTCTTTCGGCTCAATTTTCATGGAGCATTAATGTTATTTTATTTTTATAGAGTGAATTAAGGTTATTCCACTTCTAAAGTGAAAGAATCACCGAATAAATCCTTTATCACCGGCAGGTAGTCTTCAGGCATGTTTATCACTTCCACGTCAGACATGTCTCTGAAGTAGTATTCTGCGTTGACAATTGCACCTTCATCATTCATATAAAGGTAGAGACCATCCACAAATTCCTCTGGATTTTTAGAGGGTAAGAAGATTTCGAAACGAATAAGGACTTCTGAACCTGGAATGTTATCCATAAGATCAAATTTCTTCTTTTCATCCTTCAAAGCAGCTTTAAATTCTTTCATCCTCTTGTTAAGCTCCTTCATTATTTTTTTTTCATCTTTACTCATGAATTCACCTGATTTATTTTATTGTACTAATACATAATTGGTCTTTCCTTAAATTATAATAGGAAATAACGATGAAAGGCGTGTAATATTAGCAATAGCACGATTCTATAAAGAAAATTAGGAGTGCATGTATTAATAGTTTTTCCTGATAGGGGGTCTATGTTATTTTAAAAAATTGATACCACCAACATTTACCAATTAAATAACAATGGAATTTGTTTTAGAATGATTACTTTGAAGGAAAGTTTTTCATACCCTGTAACCATATTTCATTATAACAAAAAAATCAATTTTTATTAAGGCTATGCATTAATTATGAAGTAGGTATGTCTGGTTTAGGATCCTTTAGTGAACCAGTTAGACGTTAATATTACACTTGATGGATTAAACTGTATTTTTTATGGATAATTAGTTTATTTTTCTGAATTTTAAATAATATAATTAACCCATCTGTTTTTTTAAGAAATATTTTTTTTAACTACCGTCGTACCTGGAATCCTATTATTATTTTCAATGATATATGGAAAAACTTTATATACCACATCGGACATTTTATAATATAATGTCATTATATGACATAAATAGTAATTTATATATTTAATGACAATTAATAAAAATTTGTCTGCATGAAGTGATGACATGACCATATCAGATAGGAAAGAAAGAGAAAAAAAAATGCGGCGAAAGAATATTATCGACACTGCCGAAGAATTATTCTTCAAAAGGGGTTACGAAAACATCACCATGGCAGACATAGCTGAAGGAGCTGAATTGGCCAGAAGTACCCTTTATCTCTATTTTAAAAATAAAAAAGAGATATATTTGGCCATATCGTTTAGGAGTACAGAACTTCTAAACAAAATGTTAAAAAAAAATTATGAGAAAGGTGAAACCGGGTTGGAAAAGGTTAAAATGCTCATGAATGCATTTTATGAGTTCTATGAAGAATATCCTGATTATTATGATGTGAATTGGGCGTCATATAAGTGTTCAATTGATCATGACTTGCCAGAAATGGAAGAAATGAAGAACATGCGGGTAAAAGGGTTCTCATTATTTCAAAAAGCGCTTCAGACAGGGATCGAAGACAAATCTATTAGATCTGATTTAGATCCGGTTAAAGCAAATCTTGTTTTAGCTTCATCCATACAGAATGTATTCAATCTTCCCCCCACCATCAGGCTACATCTGAAAAATAACAATCTGACCCATGAAGAACTGATTGATTATACTGTAGACATGATGGTGCATTCAATAAAATAGTGAAGTTAAATTCATTAAAATAATAATTTTTTAAAGAGGAGGTTAAAATGGAAACTAAAAATAAAAAAACTGATGGAAAAAATTTCATTGAAAAAAATCGACTTGTAAACTGGAAATTATACATAATTTTGTTAATTGCATCTATCTTCGGAATCATAGCTGTAATGCCCTATACTTTCACTCTGCAAGGAGAGTTACTTCAAAATTCACCTGTACCTTTATACATCGTGGCGATTGCTCAGATTATCCAGAGCACGATCTTATTTGCAGTTGTTATATTTATTGGGCTTTATCTTGCCAAAAAAGTTGGACTTGGACTTCCCATCCTTGAAGGATGGCTTGAAGGTAGAGAAGTTAAAAGCTATTTGAAATCCATACTTGGAATATCCATCGGACTTGGAATACTAGCCAGTATCCTTATAATAGGAATAGATTTTCTGTTTTCCCTTGCTGGGTTAACCAGTAGTAATATAGTTCTGGCTCAAATAACTCCTCCAGCCTGGCAGGGTTTCCTTTCATCATTTTATGGTGGGATAAATGAGGAAATTCTGTTGAGATTATTCTTAATGACCTTGATTGCCTGGATAATCTTTAAAATCAAAAAAACTGATGATGGGAAGCCAACAAATATAGGTATGTGGTTATCTATTATTTTAGCAGCTGTTATTTTTGGTATTGGCCATCTACCCACAGCAATGGCCATAACCACACTCACACCTCTAATGGTTACCAAAGTGATAATCTTAAATGCTGTTGGTGGAATTATATTTGGATGGCTTTACTGGAAAAAAGGTTTAGAATCAGCCATGATATCACATTTTTCTGCAGACATAGTATTGCATGTGATTTTACCCCTGGTAACCGTGATTTAAAGCCTCAGTTATCCATCATATTTTCTTTCTTTTTTTATATTCCATCTTTAAATTAGCGTTGAGTAATATCAATTTTTGCTAAATTCCGTTTTCAGGTATTTAAAGAAAATAAATCCGTTAAATTAGTTTTAAACAAAATAATGTAAAAAAAAAGTAAATTAATTCCATAATTATTCCACATATATGTTCACTCTGGTCTGATTTTCCTCATCTTCAACATCGACAATTTTACCTTTTGCTCCGCTTTTAACCGCTTCAACTATTTCATCCAGGTCTATCTGGTCCAGGCCTGCTTCTTCCATCTTGGGATCAAATTTTTTGGCCAGTTTTAATCCCACATCCACCAGGGAAATAGGTATGTTCACGTTGACTTTTGGATTGTCATCCATGGTTCTAACACGGATTTTTAGCCATTTAGCATCGGTTTTAGGGTTTATTTCTTCCTGATCTCCTCCCAAAGCATCAAGTAATTCCTCTGCTTCTGAAGGATTGATTTTTCCGTCTTCCACCATTTCCAGAATCTGCATTCGTTCCTCTTTTATATCATTAGACATGTTCCATCACTCCTTATAGTTTACCGTTGAGTAATTTTAAAGCTTCATCTTTGGTGATTTCACCATTTTTAAGTTTTTCTAAAATCTCTTTTTTATCAATAACTGGTTTTTCCACTTTATGTCCCATAACGGAAATCACTTCATCCAGTTTATTTCTCACTGTTGGATAAGATATTCCCAGTTCCTTTTCAATTTCCTTAATATTGCCTCTGTTTTTTATGAACACTTCTACAAAGTATTTTTGCTTGTCATTCAATCGGCAAAACTTGCAAAGATCGAATTCTCCTTGGATAATGGTCTTACATTTTTTACATCGTATTTCGGTGACTTTAACTTCGCTCTGGCATACAGGACAGTTTCCTGGTACTTCATGTTTCATGACTTCACCCCCTTTATATAGTGTAAATTTCCACCTTCACTTTACCTTTTTTCTCATCATCTACCTGAACATCCACCATTTTAAATGGCTCGGTGCATTCTAACTGGTCAAAAACATGGTCAATGTCCTGGTTAGTGAGACTATCCAGTAAAATTCTCATGGCATCATTTTCATCAGATTTAGATGAACGTGTTCCCACTTTAGAGGGATGATATTTGAGAGTCAGTTTAGAAATCCACCGATATAATGAAATCGGTAAAGCAGGAATGGGAATTGAGAATCTATCCGTTTTCACCCGTATTTTTAATTTTTTGGTCTTCATATTTATGCATCCCTAAACCGGACTTCAATATTATCCATGTCTAAATTAAGATTGTTAAGTCATACTATATAAATTTGTTGAATTTTGTTAATTTACTATTCAATATAATTAAAGTTCGAATTGATATTTTTAATGTTAAGTGTATTGGCTGTGTTGAAACAGGTTATGATAAAAAAAATGTAAATAGGATGGAAATATAATGTAGGTGATATAACCAGAGATTTGAATAAATATCGACAAAAAAACCTCAGATCATATATGACGAAAATTTTAATTGTGGAAGACGAAGCCATTACTGCAATGGATATCCGAAATAGTTTAAGTAATTTTGGTTTTGATGTTGTAGGGATTGTTGATAGTGGTGATAAAGCAATCCAAAAATCCGGGGAACTGAAACCAGATTTAATCTTAATGGATATCACTTTAAAGGGAGATATAGACGGGATTGATGCGGCACAAGAAATTAAAACACTTTTTGATATTCCTGTTATCTATATGAGTGCTTTTACCGATGAAAATACTTATGAAAGACTTAAACTTACTAGTCCCTATGGTTTTGTGAGTAAACCTGTCAGTTCTGAATTATTAATTGTTTCTATAGAAGCTGCGGTTTACAAGCATGACCTTGATAAGAAATTAGCTGAAAGTGAAGAGTATTTAAGATTGATCTTCGACTCCAGTAAAGACTATATTTACAGCCATGACCTTGATGGAAAAATCACCAGTGCCAACAAATGCTTATGCGAAGCTTTGAACTTGAGTGAAAAAGAAATTATAGGTAAAACAGACTTTGAATTGGGATTTACTGAGAAAATGTGTGAAGAATTGGATAAAATTCGCAGCGAAGTTTATCAAACTGATTCAACTGCTAAGTATTTTAATTCTTTCACCCTGCCAGATGGTAAAATTCATGAATATGAAGTGACTTTGAACCCCCTACATGATATACATGGGGAAATTGTGGGTATTTCTGAGGTAACCAGAGATTTAACTGAACAAAAAATGTTAAAAAAGGAATTAAACGAAGTTTGGGAACTGTTCCAGAATTTGTACAACAATGCTAAGGTTGGAATAGTTATGGGTAATACTAAAGGTCGTATATTGAACTGTAACTCTGCATTTGAAAACATGATGGGTTACAGCCTGGATGAACTTAAAAATATGAGTTTTGAAGAATTCACCCATCCCGATTATGTAGAAAAAGAATTAGCTTTACTCGAAAATTTACGTCATGGAAAAATTAAATTCTATGAAATTGAAAAACAATTCATTCGCAAAGATAAAAAGATTATATGGGGCAAAGTGACTGGGGGATTTGGTATTTCAACCAATGGAAAGGCTGTTAATTCTCTTATCATTGTTGAAAATATTGATGAACGTAAAAAAACCGAACAAGAAATAATCAATTATGCAACCGAGCTTAAAGCTATTTTTGACATGTCAGGTATAGCTCTGGCAGCTGTAGATACAAATGGTCATTGGATTAATGTAAACCCCTTTTTCTTAAATGAACTGGGTTATACTGAACAAGAATTCTTAAAATTAAATCACCTCGATATTACACATCCCGATGATATAGAAAAGACATCTGAGTTATTTTCAAAACTCTTATCTGGAGAAATTGATGATTATAGGTTACGGAAAAGATATGAAACTAAAGATGGTGAATTTAAATGTTTTTATTTAACTGTAAAAGTAGTTAAAGATAAAAATAATAATATTAAATCTGTTATATGGGCAGGCCATCCCATTGACAGCAGCATCAACTGAAATTCCCTGGAAATGATGTTAATCTACTTTTTTTAATCAATTTAAATAGGTTATAAACGTTGAGCAAATTTAGTCAAGTTGGAACATAATACTCTGTGATGTATCTTGATATAATTATTAAAATCCTATTTCAGGTTTAAATTGATTCTTATATGGGATGTATAACAAAATATATACTGGATCTAAAAAAATTAGGAGCTGAATATTATGGCAAAGGAAATAGAACAATTAGTAGTGGGCATTAGTCGAGAGGGTGAAATAATTGTTAAAAGCGCAAGAGGGAGAATTTATCCAGTTAAAAAAGCTGCAGACTTAAAATTCGGTTGTGAAGAGTTATTAAAGGACACAGAAAAAGAGTTGTACGCCACTATTGATACCGAATCCCAACCATGGGAATGCATCTCCATTAAATAGAACAGAACCATGCAAAGCAGATTTAATAGAATAAATTATTTTCCAATCCTCTGAAGAATAATGACCAGTTAATTTTTCGGGATTAAACGAAAAGGATAGATAAAAATATAATTGTTAAATATTTAAGGCGAGAATATGGGAGTAAAAAACGAAAATATACCCGATAAAGGAGCTGCAGTTGAAAAGGGGCTGGAAACATATACAATCATCCCTTATATCCCTGGTGGTATCCTTGATCCTGCCATTTTGCGTAAGATTGCAGATGTAGCAGAAAAATATCAGATTGAATGTATTAAAATGACCTCAGAGCACAAAATTGGCTTTTATGGTGTTAAAAAGGAAGATATTGATGAAATTTTCCATGATCTGGGCATGGAACCTGGTGGTCACATTGGAAAATGTGTAAGGGGAGTTAAATTCTGCACAGGCAATACTTTCTGTAAAAAAGGATATCAAAACACAGTAGAGATGGGATTTAGGATTGATGAAACATTCCACCGGACAAAAACACCCACTAAAGTTAAAATATCCCTTTCAGGATGTACCCGTTGCTGTGCTGAATCTGCTGTTAGGGACATAGGTCTAATTGGAACTCCTAAAGGTTGGAAGTTGCTGGTGGGTGGTACCTGCGGGCTTCAGGTGAGACAAGGTAAAGTACTTGCGAAGAATCTATCTGATGACCAGGTAATTGATTGTATTGGAAAAGTAATCGAATATTACGTTGAAAGTGGTACTGAAAAACGTTTAGGAAGATTTATCGAGAAAATTGGTTTTGATAAGTTTTCTGGTGAAGTGTTAGGAGAATAATTTTTATCCAAAATTATTCTTAAAAATGCTTTTTGAAAATAACTTCTATTTTTATCTTTTTAACTTTACTACCCAATAAAAAAATAGGCATTTTTCATATTTTTACATCTTCATACATCAATTCAAATAAAATTTTTTACTTCGTTAAATTCCTATATTACGAAGTTGGATCTATAACGACCCCAGAGTATATATACTATCCTATAAGGAAGTGATCTTATTCTACATTAGAATAAAATTTTACACACCACACATATCCTCACAAATCGAATGAACCTAATTCATGTAAAATGAATAGCCTATTTCGAAATGATACCATTCAATATATTAAGGAAAATGATTACAGATTAATGATGATTAACTAAAAATGTTTCAAAATTGGTTTTCATGTAAATGATTATTAAAAAATGCCATTATAGTTAACATCATAATCTATAGTTATTTAAGCAATATTATTAATACTGCAGTTAATTTCTTATATTCAATGGGATAATCAAATATATAATGATTAATCAATACATAATGATTAATCAATACATAATGATTAATCAGTACATAAAATAATATAGAACATTCTATAATTTAGAATATTTTTTGGAATATATTCGAATGGAAATGGAATAAGTGATAACATGCTGGAAATGTTCAATGCAAAATCAGTTGCCGTAATAGGGGCATCAGGAACAAAGGGTAAAATCGGTTACGACGTGATGAAATCCCTTTTGAATTATTATGACGGGAAAATAGTCCCAGTAAACCCGAAAGGTGGTAGTGTACTTGGATTACAGGCATACAAATCCATTAAAGACCATGGTCCAGTGGATCTGGTGGTCATAGTCATACCTGCACATCTGATCCCAGCGACAGTTGAAGAATGTGGAGAAATTGGAATAAAAAACGTTGTGGTGATCTCAGCAGGGTTCAAAGAGGTTGACACTGAAGGAGCTCGTCTGGAAAACCAGTTAGTGGAAATATGCAAAAAATATCAGATTAAACTGGTTGGCCCTAACTGTCTGGGTATTATGGACACCTACAATGATCTCAACGCATCATTCTCCTCAGACATTGCCCATAAAGGTAAAATATCCTTCATGACCCAATCAGGAGCCATCATGGCCGCTATCCTTGATTATGCTGATAAAAAGAACATAGGATTCTCCAGAATTGTCAGTCTGGGAAACAAGGCAGTGATCAATGAAAATGATTGTATGAAAGATTTCATGGAAGATGAAAACACCGAAGTGATAACTGCCTACCTGGAAGGTATTGTTGATGGCCAGGGTTTCATTGATGCCTGCAGAGCCGCCTCCCATAAAAAACCAGTTCTGGTTATAAAGTCAGGAACAACATCCAAGGGATCAGAAGCAGTTTCCTCCCACACTGGAACCATAGCAGGCTCTGACTCAGCATACGAAGCAGCATTTTCCCAGTGCGGAATCATACGTGTGAACTCCCTGGACGAAATGATGGATTACAGTAGTGCCATGGCACTAGCACCACTCCCTAAGGGGAAAAGAATAGCCATAATCACCAATGCCGGTGGTCCAGCCATTATGACTACTGATGTTGCCATAAAAGTCGGACTGGAACTTGCCGAACTAACCACAGAAACCAAAGAAAAACTCAACGAAGGATTACCTGACACAGCCAGTATTAAAAACCCAGTGGATATTCTGGGTGATGCCACTCCTGAAAGATACGCCTTCACCCTGGAAACTGTACTGGAAGACCCCAATGTGGACGGAGTAATCTACATGGTAACACCCCAATCAGTAACTGACCCGGAAGGAATTGCCAAAATAGCTGCAAACCATGCTAAAACTGCTGAAAAACCAATCTTGACCAGTTTCTTCGGAGGAACTCGTTTCGAAGGTGCTGAAAAACTCCTGGCAAAAGAGGAAGTTCCTAACTACCTGTATCCCAAACGGGCTGTAAAAAGCATGAAAAAACTTTATGATTACACAATCATCAGGGAACAGGAGTATCCAAAATCTCCTGAATTTGATGCTGATAAAAATTTGGTTCGAAACATAATTGAAAATGCACGGGAACAGGGTAAAAATACTCTGGGTCTGGAATCACTGGATATACTAAAGGCATATGGAATACCTACCGTAGGCACTGCCATGACATCCACTCTTGAAGAAACTGTGCAAGCAGCCGAAGAAATTGGATATCCTCTGGTTATGAAGATCATATCCCCTCAAATTTCACACAAGTCTGATGTAGGTGGAATCAAACTCAACCTCAACAATGCCCAAGAAGTAAGAGCAGCTTACCAAGATATGATGGAAAACATTCCAAAAATGGAACCTGAAGCAGTTTTAGAAGGTGTTCAGTTACAGAAGATGTTATCTGGAGGTACAGAAGTTATCATTGGAATGATACAGGATCCCACTTTTGGTTCCATGCTCATGTTTGGACTGGGTGGTATCTATGTGGAAGTCCTGGAAGATGTTGAATTTGCCATAGCCCCGGTAAATGAAAGTGAAGCCAAAACTATGATCAAAAAAATCAAAACCCACGAACTATTGGAAGGAACCAGAGGTGCCAAACCAAAGGATATCGATTCAATCGTTGATATAATACTGAGAATCTCACAAATGGTCACAGATTTCCCAGAGATCAACGAGTTTGAAATCAACCCATTGATGGTTTTTGATGAAGGTGACGGAGCATTAGCCGTTGATATGAGAGCAGTATTGAAAGAAGGAGAATCTGAGGACCTGTTACAGAGTTCTCCCCGATCATCGAGTATGGAATCAACTACTATGTAAAAATTGTACCAACACAGAATAATTATTGATTCTGTGAGTACGGCATGTGAGTTTAGAATAATTGTTGGGTGTTTAATTGATGGAAATAGCTATAGGGGTATTTTTGCGGATATAAGTACAATAGTTATTTCCATTGGATACTCAATACCTTTTTTCGTACTCTGAACGTTTAAAAACTATTTTAAATTGGGTTCCATGGCTCCTATCCAGTTTTATATCACCATTTAACTGGATAATTAAAGTGTTAACTAGTTTTAAACCCAATGATTCTGTATTCTTGAAGTCTAAATCTTCAGGGAACCCTATACCTGTATCACTAATTTTGAGTTCATAATAATCACCATCTTCAACAGTATCATATGTTTTGAGTGATAAAACTACTTCACCATTCATTCCTACAGGAAAAGCATGTTTTAAGCTGTTGGAGACAAGTTCACTTATTATAAGTCCACATGGTATTGCAGTTTCAATATTTAAAACCACATCCTCCACATTGATTACTGATCTAATCCTGTCCTCAGGGATATGGTATGAATAAAACAGTTCTGATACCAGTGTGCGAACGTAGTTATCAAATTTGATACTGGTCAAATCAGGGGATTGATACAATTTTTCATGGATCATGGCCATGGATCTAACCCGGTTCTGACTCTCCTTTAATATATCAACTGCAACTTCATCATCAACATATTGCATTTGCAGATTAAGCAAGCTAGATATAATCTGCATATTATTTTTGACTCTATGATGAATTTCTTTAATTAACACCTCTTTTTCTGAAACTGAATCTTTTAGCTTATCTGTGGTAATCTTCATCTCGGTTATATCTGTGGCAATGGCTAAAATTGAACAAATTTCACCCTCCTTCTCCAATGGAACCATTTTCAATTCAATCCAACTGTGACCACCCTTTTTATTGTAGATTTTACATTGAAAAACCTGCACAGTCCGTTTTTCTATGGCAATACTGAATTTTTCCCTTTGCAACACGGCATCCTCTTCAGGGAATAGACCTAACCCTGTGAAGTCTTCACCAATCAGTTTTCCTTTAGTAACTCCCATAAAATCCAAAGCAGCATTATTCAAATCTAAAATAATACCATTTAAATCTAGGAGAATAGTGTAAGCAGGGTCTGATTCAAAAAGAGTGCGATATTTTTCTTCACTATCCCTTAATGCTTCTTCCATTTCTTTACGTGCTTGAACTGGATGAGTGGTAACCACTACACCTTCCACACCAGGAACATCGATCATGTTCTGGGAAATAGTCTCGACTGAGAGATAGTCCCCATCAGCCTTTTGAATCCGGAATTCAGTTGGAATTCCTGGATTACGATCCTGGTAAACTTCGTCCAGGTCTTCTTTAACCTGGGCACGATCATCAGGATGTATGAAATCCAGGGGATCTTTACCAATGAAAAACCCTTTTGGATAGCCTAAAATACGTTGTGAAGAATGAGAATCGAAGATTATGTGCCCTTCACTGTCCAGTATGCGGATGATATCTGTTGAGTTATAGATCAAGGCTCGGAATTTTTCTTCACTTTGCTTTAGAACTTTTTCAGAATTCTTTCGTTCTGATATATCACGGATAAAAGTCTCCAGACCCTGAATTTGTTTCTGATCATCCCAGTAGAATTGGGAATTTATTGATGCCCAGAATGATGTGCCATC
Organism: Methanobacterium petrolearium; assembly: GCF_017873625.1. Taxonomy (NCBI): domain Archaea; kingdom Methanobacteriati; phylum Methanobacteriota; class Methanobacteria; order Methanobacteriales; family Methanobacteriaceae; genus Methanobacterium; species Methanobacterium petrolearium. The sequence continues at coordinate 24,236 of NZ_JAGGKL010000004.1, forward strand.
TTTCTTACGGCCTTTTTCTTCAAAATCCCCTACCTTTCCCTGTTTTTTTATTTTTTCAAGAATTATAATTCTGTTTTCAGGATTTTCAAATAATGATTCAGTGGGGATGCCTATCATTTCATTGGGGAAATTATATCCATACATCTTTGCCGCAGATGGGCTTGCCATTAATATGTTTCCATCCATATCCGATTGTATATATGCATCCTGAAGATTTTCAAGGATATTGCGGAACTTTGCTTCATTGGTTTTTAATTCAAGTTCTGCCTCTTTACGATCTGTAACATCTTCAAGAGTTTCTATTGCTCCGGTAACTTCTCCTTTAAAATTTTTGATAGTTGTGGCAGTGAAGTATAACCATTTGCCTCCCTTACCTACCCTCGGAAAAAAATCAGTTCCTTCATATGCTCCTTCTAATACTTCAGATTTCTCATAGTTACCATGATACCACTGTGAAAGATCTTCTAAATCACCATCCCGGAGCAAATCAACCATACATGGCCTTTTTTCATCATAAAAAGCTTTCCAGTGATTTTTAGTCCCAACAATCTCCTCAGCCTTAATTCCACTGTATTTTTCCAGTGATTTGTTCCAGTAGATAACTTCATGATTTTTATCCAAAACAAACTGGGGAATAGGAGAGCCATGTATTATTCCCCTCAATCGTTGCTCAACTTCATGCTTGGAAATGGCCAATTCTATTGTATTTTTAAGAATTAATGGATCAAAAGGTTTTATTAAATATCCATAGGGTCCTGTGAATTTAGCTCTTTCAATGGTAGACTCTTCAGAATGAGCAGTTAAATATATTATTGGTATGTCGAGTGATTTTATTTCTGATGCAACATCAATACCATTTATTTGTCCATTTAAAACTATGTCCAATAAAATAATATCAGGGATAATCTCTTTCGCCTTCAAAATAGCTTCTTCACCATAAGCAGCAACATAAGGTACCTGGTAACCATAAGCTTCCAAAGTTCTCTTGATGTCTAAGGCTTCTATGCTTTCATCCTCTACCAATAGGATTTTAACATCAGGCATTCCATCCCCTTACTGATTTATGTAGTTAAAGGTATTTGTTTTTAGTGGAAAAAATATTATCATTTAAAAATTTTCATGTTTCACTGCATCCTCAGGGCAGTTATCCACACACATACCACAGAGTATGCAGTTTTCGGTATCTTTCACTATGGGAATAAAATCATCATCCTCCTGTTGGAATATTCCCACCGGACAGTTGGTCACACAGGTCCCACACTTAGAACATAAATCTGGATGGATTTTTATATCAGGCATTTCTTTTCCCCACAAAAATGAGATGGGTTAATTTAGTTAAAATAGGTTTTCACTTAGTAATCTACCAATTAATGGATTTATTACCCGTAACTAACATCACTCCACCCATCGGGAATATGCCAAAAATGGAAATTTGACAAAATAGGTATTTTTCGATTCTCCCATATAGGCTGAGTAGTGAAAATAGGACCATTTCTCTGATTATTCATTTTTATCATAAAGTTATGATAAATTCCATCATGAATTCTGCAGATATTGATATTCAAATAATCCATCAAGAAGATAGTATTCTATTTACCCACCATTCTGTTATGTATCATCATTGATGGCAAAAATTTGTAGGTTATCAAGAAACTGTTCTAGTTATATCCAAAAAATTAGTTATATCCGAAAAATTCTTTGATGTTATTGAGGAATGGTCTGAAGTTATCCTAGAAAATTTCTTCAACTGGGTTTCAGTTCATTAGTTTATACAACATATGATCATATTCGCAAGTATACCATCAGGATGTTCACAAGTATAAGATCATGATATTCGCAAGTATATGATTTGATGTTTGCATCTAGTCCTGAATGAATTCAATCACAACTCCAGTTAATTCTTCCAGTGATTGTACAAATTCCCGAAATGTGGAAGGGTAACTGTTAGCACCGTAAGATTCAATTCTCAAATCATCGTACATGATGTGTATTTCCCATTCATCCCCTTCCAGGCAAGCATCCAAACAGGTCATAATGTATTGCTCATACCAGTCCCAGATTTTTATGTCATCCATACGGTGCCAGAAATCCAGCCATTCACTGGTATTGGGAGTTATATTTTCCTGTATATCCAGCTGATCATCTGAAAATTGTTTTAAAACTAGATGATTATCATCCCATTTTAAATTAAACAGATAATTTCTATTTTTATTTTCATAACTTACCATGAATTGGTTTGGATGGGATTCTTTCATCTTATAATCACCTGATTATCAGTAATGTGAAATTTCATAGGCGACTGAATAATCAAGGATCTATTTCTCATATTTTCCAAAAAACTCATCCCATTTTTCCTTTCCAAAGATGCTTATGAATTTTTCTTTATCTTCAGAAGAATACTGGAATGCTTCCGGTCTTTTGTACCTTTTTTCGGCATTTATAATTTCTGATTGATGTATTAACTCAGGATCTGGTTTATTTGATGGAACACAATAGGAGTATGTCTTTTTTATGAGTTCCAGGCGTTCATCTGAGTACCAGACTCGGTTAGCTGCATATTCATTCCGGAAGGTTTCATGGGTAAATACATCATCCCAGACCATTTGGAAGTAATCCTGGAAGATTTTCTCCCTGGCCTTGAGAATTCCGGGGTTACATTCCTGGGTGCGCTTAATATTTTTCATGGTATATGTTTTGCCCCTCAGATCTGCCCAACGTTCATCGTAGGGTGCGAAGCTGCAGAAGGAGTCCAGCCAGTCATAAACATTTTCAAGCATCTTCTCCCATAAGCGTGTAATTATGTTCCATTGGTTAATACGAGGAGCATACTCCCAATCGATTTTTTGTCTTTCCAATCCAAATTCAAAGCTATCAGCCACCTGAAATGGTGAACGGGACGCCAGTTCATCGTGGACTTTTAGGATCTTATCGTGTTTTTCCACCTCAAGTGGCAGGTGCATGAATTCAGCAAAGGTTTTATCAGAAATTATGGCTTTTCTAGCAACTATATCTCCCTCCATCGCCTTGTAAAGTCTCTTTTCCTCTGCAATTCTTAAAAACACAGGGTAGGATACTCCTGATTTTCCAAGTTCAATTAACTCTTCAATGGGGGCTTTTAAGATTTCATAGTTAGGATGATCCTCTAAAGTTTTTATTGCATTCTCATAGGCTTGCAATGTTTTTTCCAGGAGCAGTTCATCTCCCCCGCCAGCTGAGTATTCTTCTTTGACCATGCCCGAGATGGTTTCTGAGTAAGCGTTACTAAACTCGATAAACAGGTTTTCTGTGGTTAGTTTTGCTGTGAAATCCATAATATCATCAGTTTCCTGGGCCAATGCTTCCATTCTGTTTAAAGCTTCACTCATGGCCTGGAATGATTCGCCTTCTGCTCCTTTCTCTTCCATCTCCCTGTACATATTACGGTAGGTGTCCAGGATGGAATCTGCCATTGCTTTATCCACAGGCATGTTTAGATCCCCCTGTAGGTTTTGAACTGTTCTATTCTCTTTTTTAGGATTTCATCAGGTATGGGGATTAGTCTGCGGTGTCTTTCCTCCCATATGAGGTCAAAGTTGTACTGCCAGTGGGGATCCCATTTATGGGCATTGGGAACCACTGATTCTATCCAATCTTCCTGGCCCATATTGAGAAGTTCCTGGGGATAATCCTGGTTGATCTCCTTTTTCCATTCATCAGGTACCTCTGCAGACTGGAAAACCTCTATTTCCTCTAAAGCTAATAGATCATAGTAAATGTATTCTGTTAAAAGATCCAGAGTGATCTCAATACTTACTTCGCCCTCAATCTCAGAAACAGTGTCTGTCAGTTCCAGGTCAGTTTTAACTGTATCAATAATATCAAGAATTCTTAATGGTGCGTGTAAACGTATTTTTTCTTTTAATTCCAGGTATAATTTTTTCCTTGCTGTTTCCTGGTCTTTAACAAGGGCTATTGCGTTTTCAACAGCCAAATTCCCTTCTTCTACCTTGCGGCCAAATTCATCCAGGTTCTCTGAATTGGCTATTGCATCGTATAATGCCTTTTCAGACTGGTAGGAGTATGGATACAGGTGGTTGTCCTCATATTTCTTCAATCTTGCCTTATAATATTCCATGTATTCTTGATGTGTTTTTTCCAATTTAGCCCCTCCTTAGTTTAGTTTATCTATGCTTCATTAAAATAAGCATTCCCATTGGTGTAACATCTCCTATGTTTGAAGCGGATTTCCATTGAACTACAAATTCATCCAATGAGATTGTTATTAAAATAAGAGTTTCTCGGGATTATCCTGGCACATAATGGTTATTTCTCTCCAGGAAATCCCATGTTTTAACATACTGTTAATCATCATCTGCATCCCCAGTACTGGGCTGGGATTGTGTTTCTGGCCGAAATCTGTGGCCAGGATGCAATGTTTGCTTCCCACTTCCTTTATGGTCTCTACCATAATCAGAGGGTCGAGTCTATCATGTTGCGGCATGGTGGCTACCCAGCAGTGCTCCAGGTATGCTTGACGAGCCATTTCTTTTTGTTCATCCAGAGATGCTCCCACCACACTGGTAAGGGGATGGTTTATCAATATTTTTTCTACACCTATACTGCGGCACTCATCCAAAACACAGAATATGTCCGGTGGTTTTAAATGGCCTGTGGCCAGAACCAGATTATGTTCCTTTACATGATGTAATATATCCTGCAAGGGTTCTTGTTCTATTCTAATATCATGATGGTGGATGGTGGGTAACCAGACTATTTTACCACCCATCAAAGCAGCGGTCCTAACTGCATCCTGGTTTAATCCACCCGCAGGAAGGTTTAGTGTGACACCACCCCAAACCGGGAACCCGGTTAATCTACGCACCAGGTAAGCCCTGCCAACAGTGGATTCTACATGGGATTTAAGTACAATGGCCTTCATTCCACTTTTTTTAGCGTCCAGAGCTGCTTCATAATCATCTAAGAGCCTTGGTTTTACATCAGGGTTGGTGTGGATATGCATATCAATGATGCCCTTGAGAATACCATTTTCCGGATTTTTCAGCCTAAACTCCCCTTAAAACATTTTCTAGTTTGATAGGTCCATATGGCACACTTTTCGGGTGTTCCCAAATGAAAGTTAATTTCTTGCGTGTTTTTACTTGCAAAATTCATTTTTTGCGTGTTTCTTCGTACAAATTTGCTCCGGTGGAGTCCATTGCAACTATCAACGGGCCAAAGTTTTCAACTTCCAGTTCCCAGATAGCTTCAGGCACACCCAGATCCAGCCAATGCACTCCTTTAACTTTGTTCACTGAACTAACATACAAAGCAGCACAGCCTCCAACTGCCGCCAGGAAAACAGCTCCATTTCGTTTTAGTGCTTCAGAAGTTCCATCATCCATGCCCCCTTTTCCAATTACAGCCAGTGCACCTTTGTCCAGAATTTCTGCCTGATAAGGATTCATTCGGGTGCTGGTGGTTGGGCCCACTGCCACCATCTCATAATCATCATCATGCCGTCTTATTATGGGTCCAGCATGGAATATAACCGCCCCATCCAGGATGACTGGTGATCCCTCCTGGATCATGCGCTGGTGAGCACTGTCTCTAGCCGTGTAAATGGTTCCGGATATATAAACTGAGTCTTTAATTCTTAATTTCCGAGTTTCTTCTCTATTTAAGGGTGTTTTGAGATTGAATATCATAGTGCACCATACAAAATTTTTATTCTAACTCTGAGCAATGAAATGAAAACTTTCGTTGACTTATGCTGTTACAGAAACATTATTTTCAATGTATCAATCTAATATATCCATTTAGTACAAATATTATCTTTTTTAAATAGGTTATAAAAACAAGTAATTTCTATCAAATAAAATATGAATTTATCACTGCAATTGAAAGAATAGCAAGTAAAATGATAATTATCACACTTAACAAAAAGGTGGGGTCTGTCTGGTTATAAAAACTGAAAATTCTATCTATAAATGTTTGATTTTTGACACTGGCCCTTTTTTTGGCAATATTACTCATTAAACGTTCTTCTTCCAGGACAACATTAAAATATTCCTTTTTTCTGCTTACATCTGAATCGTTTTTTTTATTAGATTCGTTTCCTAGAAGATTATTATCTAGAATATCCCATAAACTCTCTTCTTTCTGCGTATTTTCTATGAAATCATCGTCCATTTGAACTTTAGGGAAAATGTTCAGTAAATTTTCCCTCCTTTCCAATATTCTGGCTTGAAATTGATCTAAGGCTTTTTTGTTCTGGTTAAGGTTGCTGATCTTTTGATCCAATTCTTTTCTGGTTTTACAAAATTCTAATGGATTACCACACTCACATTTAGCAAAATCACGATGAGATTCACTATTTTTGAGTTTGTAATGTCCCCCACAGTGATTGCAAAAGAGATAACCATTCTCAATGATCACTGTTTTGGATGATTTTTTCCCATTTAAAACCATGAAAACACCTTAACCCCTTTTTATCATATTTTCAGTATAAACATTTCCTAAGACCAATTACATGAAAAAGGGGAAATAATGGCAGTATGTTATTTTCCATGCACGTACATCTATTGCCTTTTTTAGTTTACAGTAACTTTTATAATTTGATATAAATTAATCTTTTTGTATTTTTAACGGTTTTTTTAAAAGATCAATTCATGCCCCCCTTCAGTGAAAAACATGAACAACGATAATAGGTTCTATTATGATCATTTATGTTCACAGAATAAGATATCCTGAAAACTATAATACAATAAAAAGATAAATTTAACAAAAGATCATGAAATAATTTAGTTATTCCTGCTAATTTTAAAGATGGGTTAAGCTGATGTTTTAAAGGAAGAATGATAGTCATATACCTTTACATTACATTACATTTCTTTAGTTTACAATACATGTAACTGAACTTCTTGAGATTTAAAAAAAATCCCGAAAAAATTAATCAAATTCTGTTAAACCCTTAGAAAAAATGCAATATTCTACTGCTAACATCAATAGCAAAATAATAGTAATACTATTTAATATATATTTAATATAAATTTTTGGTTAACTATTCTTCCATTAACAGCTACCACTTTTGACAATAGAAATAAAAGCATTCTCGCTGGTTTACCCAATTTAGACTCCTTTAACTAAAAAACCATTTCTTTATGGTGAAAAAAGCAATGAAATAATAAGAAATAATATAACAATGTTAGAATAATCCCACAATAACTTCAAATAAGAACTATAAATAAAAATAAGAGACTTAATATATTAAGTTCATTAACATTTACATTCTGAGTATTTTCAGATTAAATTAGAGGTGACTTATGTCTGCTGTTGATAACATTACTAACCTTTCCAAGTACCTGGTGACCATTCCCCCTAGTAAATTTTCGGTTCTAACCATGATCTTCCTTAGCTTTGCCACTGGAGCCATAGCAGGATATTTAGAACCACAAGTCTCCCTATTCGATAGCATTGTATATGGTGGATCTGCAGGTTTTCTGATCTTTGGAATAACATCCATTATGGACGGTGCAATAACCCAACCCTTAATTAACAGCATGGAAGGTCGACGTTACATGAAAATGAAACATTCCATGTTCATCTCCCTGATAACCATGGTATTAGTGGCTATGGTATATGTTATAGGCAGCCTGATCTCAACTTTTACTGTTTACAGTTACATCATTGATGCACTGATACTGGGATGTGCCCTGGCCTTTGGTCTGCGAACCTTCATCATCTGGGGAACCTCTAACATTGGTGCCGTGCGATCCATTTTAGTATCAACCATTCAACCAATCCTTATATTAAGTATGGTGGTGGTTTTAGTCTTTTTAACCAGCATCAGCACGAACATTGGCCCTTTCAGCATCATAATAGTGGCATTGAAAGGGATCGTAGCAGGATTAATAATAATCATTGCTATCTACTCTTTTATACTGGTAATTGAATCACCCATCCGCCGAAACCTGGGGGTTGGTGGTCTGGAACTTTTATCATTGTTTATAGCACAATACTCCGAAGGTTCCAAGGCCATGGAAAAACTCTTTGAAGATATGGGTGAACCAATCGACACCCTGGTGGGTTTGGTTAGTTTCAAGGGAAAAAATGGTATTAAGGGACTTTTCATATCTCCCTGCGTACATCCTGGTCCGGTGGGGACCATTGGAGGAGGTAACATGCCAACACAGTTAGCAAATAGTTTAGAAACTTTTGCAATGGTGAGTCACGGGCCATCAACCCACGACTTCAACCCAGTTAGCTCCAGAGAAATCTGCAAAATAAAAAAAGTAATCGAAAATGCCCTGAACGAAATGGAATATTCAAAAAAAGCCAGTCCTTTTATCAGAGTAGGGAGTGAAGATGCTAAACTAGGTGTCCAGTACTTTGGAGATGATTTACTAATTTTGGCCACATTTGCACCCATGGGATTCGACGATATCGACTTTGGGGTGGGTTTATCCCTAATCAAAGCAGCCCAGGGTCATACCAAAGCAGAAAATGTGGTATTGGTGGACTGCCACAACTCATTTAAAGGAGAATCCGGACGTGTGCTACCTGGAAATCCAGAAGTATTCCAGCTTTTAGATGCAATCGAAAAACTCGAGAAAACTGAAGAAAAAGAGTTTAAGATGGGATGTGCCAGTGACCCCATTCCAGAACTGGAAAAAAATAGTGGTGTTGGTCAAAGCGGAGTCAAAGTAATGGTTTTAGATGTTAATGGGCAGAAAACTGCTTACATTCTTATGGATGCCAACAACATGGTCATTGGATTCCGGGATGAAATATTAGATGCAGTACAAAAAACAGGAGTAGATTGTGCTGAAGTTATGACCACCGACACCCACTTTGTCAACACACTTTCCGGGGGCCATAATCCCCTGGGAACAAAAGAACGCGATCTGATCATCGAAAAAATAACAGAAAGTGTGCAAAATGCTTTAAATGACCTTGAACCAGTGATGGCTGGTGCTAAGATGATGAAAGTATCAAATATTAACACCCTTGGTCCCACCCACGCCACTGAACTGGTAACCACCATCAGCTCCATAGTTGCAGTGAGCAGGATCGTTGCCCCCCTGATTTTTGTGCTGGCACTGATCTTTGTCTTTATCTGGATATTCTACTGGACATTCTAATATGATTCTACTGGACATTCAATTAATATAAAAAACCATAATATAACAATAAGAAGATGATAAAATATTGGAAAGAAATTAAGTTTAAAAAAGAAAAAAAGTTTTTAAATTAAAGATATTTGAAAAATATTTTGAAATAAATGGTTTGGGGTTTTAAACAAAATTAGATGTTATAGAGAATTACCCATACCACTACCCATAAAAAGAAGAATGGTACAATCCCGCTCCATAACCAGCCTTTAAATCCTCCCACTTCTTCCTTGCCAAAGATCCGTTCGGATATTTGACCACCTATATAAAGGATGATCAATCCTGCCAGGACTGCGAGAGCTTCATTTTTACCCAGACCTGGAATACCGCCTGTTGAAAGTAAAGCTGATATGTAACCGGCAACAATGGCTAGTGCAGCGTGTATACTTGTAACTTTAACTTCTATTTCCATAGTTTTCCTCCATTTTACATATTTAGTTATTAATCATATAATATAAGTAAGGTGTTTTCCATGAAAGCCATGTCCAATGTTGATCTTTACGCAATATCCCATGAACTCAATGAAACCCTCAAAGATGCCAGGGTGCAGAAAGCATACCAGCCCACCAAGGACACTGTAATCATACGCTTCCACGTTCCAGGAAAAGGAAGAGTTGATGTAGCGTTTCAAGCAGGTTTAAGGGTACACACCACCCAGTATCCACCAGAAAACCCTAAAGTTCCCCCTGCATTCCCAATGTTACTGCGTAAGCATTTAAAAAATGCCACAGTAACTATGGTGAGGCAACATAACTTTGACCGTATCCTAGAAATTGACATCCAGAAGGAACATCGCTTTACTCTGGTTGTTGAACTTTTCTCCCAAGGCAATATAATACTTTTGGATGAAGACAACCGGATAATTTTACCCCTGAAACACCGCCATGCCCAGGGTCGGAAGATAACCTCTAAGGAAGAATACCATTATCCTCCGGAACGAGGTATACACCCATTGAATGTTGAACTTGAAGAGTTGAAAACTTTATTTGAGAATTCTGACAGTGATCTTATCCGAACATTGGCGAGAAGCGGTTTGGGTGGAATGTATTCCGAGGAAATTTTTCTGCGTTCTGGTGTGGATAAAAAAAAGCCAGCCAACCAAACCAGTGCAAATGAAATTGAATCAATCCACCAGAGCATGATGGAACTTTTCAACCCCCTTAAAACCTACCAATTTCAGCCCCAGATCGTTCGTGAAGTCATAAAAAATGAAGAAAATGATAAAGGAAAAGAGAATGGTAAGGAAATAGGGGATAAAAAGGGTAAAGAAGATGTTCTTCCCCTTGATATTTTAACCTACAAAAATTTCCAGAAAGAACGTTTTGATACCTTTAACCAGGCTGCAGATGAATTCTACAGTGCAAAGGTTGGTGCTGGTATTAAAAAGGTTCAGGAAGATATATGGGCCAAACAAGTGGGCAAATATGAAAAAAGGCTCCGTATACAAGAGGAGAGTCTGGAAAAATTCCAAAAAACCGTGATTCAATCAAAAAAGAGGGGAGATCTTCTCTATTCACATTACTCTGAAGTTCAAAACATCCTTGATATAATTCACCAGGCCAGGGAGAAGTTTTCATGGGCTGAAATTGCATCAAAACTGAAAAAAGGCCGTAAAGAAGGTATGCAAGAAGCGCAAAGTATTGAATCTCTGGATAAAATGGGTGTCCTTACTTTGAATCTTGAGGGAGAAGGAGTGATGGTGGACTCCAATCTGGAGATCCCTGAAAATGCAGAGAAATATTACAACAAAGGCAAAAAGGCAAAAAGGAAGATTAAAGGAGTTAATATTGCCATTGAACGCACCAAAAAAGATGTGGATAGAATGAGGAATAAAAGGGAATTGGCCCTGGAAAAGGTTCAACTTCCCCAGAAAAGGGTTCGTAAACCTCTTAAATGGTTCGAAAAACTGAGATGGTTCCTATCTTCAGATGGACTTTTGGTGGTTGGTGGTCGGGATGCCGGGACCAATGAACTGGTGGTGAAACGTTACCTGGACAATCAGGATATCTATTTGCACTCAGATATCCATGGCGCCCCCTCTGTGGTTATCAAGAAGGGTGAAAGTGAAATTCCTGAGGAAAGTATTCAAGAAGCAGGTCACATGGCTGCATCCTTTTCCAGTGCCTGGAGTAAAGGTTACGGTTCTCAGGATGTTTACTGGGTTCACCCGGAACAGGTTTCCAAAACACCCCAGTCAGGTGAATTCGTGGCCAGGGGTGCATTCATAATAAGGGGCACCAGGAATTATCTCCGGGGAATACCCCTGAAGATAGCCGTGGGTATTGTTGATTATGAGGGTGAAAGAATAATGGCAGGACCCCAAGAAGCAGTTTCTAAGTACACTGATAATTACGTGGTTTTAAAGCCAGGTTTCACCAAAAAAGAGGAAATTGCCCGATCAGTTCTTAAAAAAATCGATCCTGATCATGTTTTAACTTTGGAAGATGTTATCCGGGTCTTACCATCAGGTAAGTGTGATTTTGTGTAAAATAACGGCAAAAAAATAAAATAAGAAGGAAATAAAAAAAGGATGTATTGAGAAAAAATTGTTAATTAAGACCTTATTTAGTTAAGACCACACAATTATTATTAAGACCTTCTTTTATCCTTATTCTTCTTTTTAAGAATATAATTAATGTCAATAAGGTATTTCCCTTCCTCATCAGAGACTATTACTGATTCATCAGCCATTATAGATTCTAGGTTCAGTTCATAAACTCCCTGTTCATGGACCAGGATTGTCTCAACAGAATTGCCTTTGCTTTCTTTGATCTCTTTTACTTTTCCATCTTGATGGAATTCAAAGAATTTACTGCCACAGTTAGGGCAGCCCTTGAGTAAAAGGTCTTCTGAATCCTGGAATTCATGACCACACTTAATACATCGATGCATCACTATCACCGAGGCTTGCTACCATTGATAGGAAGTTCGATTTCCTTTTCACCTGTTTCATGATGTTTGCAGGTCCAATTATGGTTATACCCACAGTTTTCTTCTTTGAAAGGCCGAAGAATGAGGTTTCATCCTTTTCCAGGGTGTAGATATCTATGCCCACAAAGTTTTCCACATCGATTTCACGCATGGTGGTTTCAATGAGCTCTGCTTCTTCTTCAGGCTCCAAACCACCCTCTATTACCAGAACTTCGCCTTTTTTCACTTTTTCCACGATCATGAATATTTTTTCAATACTGCTTTGATCTTTAAGGGCATCATATGAAATGAAATCCATCTTCAGAATGTTTGTATCTTCATCCATGAAAATCACCCCTTAGTTGAACTTCTCCACCATTGCCTGGTAGAGTTCATCAATGTTGTCTCCATTGAGGGCGGATATTCCCACCACTTTATGCTGGGGAAACACAGATAGAATTCTTCCTGTGTTTGATTCAGGCAGATCCACCTTATTGGCCACCACCACAAAGGGTATGTTACGTGCCTCTAAATTCCCAATTATGGTTATGTTGGCCTGGGTTAAAGGGTCTTTAGTTGAGTCCACAACTAAAAGAACACCAGTAACATCATCCAACCATTTAATAGCTTCTATTATGCCTTTAGTGGCTTCTTTTGCTCTTTCTTTGGCTTCTTCCTTGGATAAACCATACTCTAGGAAATTTTTATAATCAATTTTGGTGGCTATTCCGGGGGTGTCAATGATATCAAAGTCCAGTTCAACCCCATCATAGTTAAGGGAAACTCTTTCCTGCCGATAAACTTTTCGGGTTTCGTGAGGAATTTCTGAAACAAGTCCCAGGGATTTTCCTATCCAATCCTTGGTCATCCGGTTCGCCAGGGTTGTTTTTCCTGAGTTTGGATGTCCATAGAATCCTATTTTAAGTTTTTTTTCCTTTCCAATTAGTTTGTTAAAAATGTCTCTGAAAAATTTTTTTCTGAAAATTCTTTGCATGATATCAACCATTTAATCACTCTTGTAGGTGGCAAATAAACAAATCTTGCGTAACATTCTGATATTCGTAAAGTAATCTCGTGTGAAATTTTGATATAAATAAACTTATCTGGTGTACACCTAATAGGAATTATTTATTGTGTGCAAATTCTAATATAAATAAACTATCATGTGTGTATTCTAATATAATAAATTAATGACTGATGTATTATGGAAAATGAACTAATTCCTGCAGAAGTTTAAAAAGAATAGGTAATAATGTGGTGGTTTTATTCTTGGTATGTTTCACCAGGTTTGAGTATGGTTACTTCAGTATCGGTGGATAGTTCAACTAATTCTTTGAATCTTTCCGGATTTTGTTCTATCACTGGGAAAGTGTTATAATGCATGGGTATTATGATTTCTGGTTTTATCCAACTGGCAGCTATGGATGCCTCCGTGATTCCCATGGTAAAACGATCCCCAATGGGGAGTAATGCGATTTGGGGTCTGTAAATATTTTTTACAACCTTTTCCATATCACCAAAAATACTGGTGTCTCCGGCATGGTAAATCCTCCTACCATTTTCAAGTTGCAGTATAAAGCCGCAAGAGCTACCACCAGGACCTATTCCTTCAATGAAGTCCATATCTGAAGAATGAATGGCGTTTACCATGGAAACTGTTATTCCTTCCACAGTAACGGTTCCCCCCATGTTCATACCTATGGTGTCTAAGTCCTGTTGAGCAAGATATACAGAATGTTCATGGTTACATATAACAGTTGCATCATTTACTTCAGCTAATTCCACTGTGTCCCCAAAATGGTCTTTATGTCCATGTGTAACGCAGATAATGTCTGCTTTTAGATCTTCTATTTCCACTGGACAGGCAGGGTTATCCCTAATAAAAGGATCAATTAAAATTTCAGTATTGGGAGTGGATATGGAAAATGCAGAATGTCCCAGCCACCTGATCTTCATTTTCTTATCTCCAGGTCAATATCTTGTGAAATGGTCCATGCATCTTCAAACATTCTTTCGATTTCCATAATCGATTTTTTATCCTTGTAGATTACTCCCACTTCATAACTTTCATAAATAGGGTCTGTGGATATGATAAGGCCATTGGCATCATCAGCCACTACCGCTACGGTGTGTACATGGGGCATTGTTCTTATATCGACATTTTTCTCCTGAAGCAGTTTTATCAGCTCCACTGAGGCATCGTCATCTAAACTAGCTTCCTGGATGATCATACGGCTTTTGGTGTCCATGAATTTTTTAAGTATGCCCACGTCAATGTTACGCACCCAAGGATACATCATCAATAAATGATTCTCCGCAGTTATGATGGTGTCTTTCATGGCTTCCTGAACGTCTTGAGCCTCAAAAGACCATATTATGCTGGGTTCTTGTGAGTCTGTTTTCAATTTATCAATTGTTCCCTTAAAAGAGTCTAAACGTTCATCGATTATGCTTTCAATGTCTTTAGCATTCTCAATGTAGTTTTCTTTTAGTTTGTCCAGCCTATTTTTAACGAACTGATCATCCCTTCCTGGGCGGGTTTGTAGTTCTTTCAAACGTTCTTTATCCGCAGTTTCCAACACAGATTTAGGGGCAGGAGGTTTAATTTTTTCTTCAGTAGGTTTTACTGGTTTTTTAACTGGTTCGGGGGTTTTTATAGGCTCTATTTTTTTACCAGCAAATTTTGCTGGGTTTTTATCTTTTTCCTCTTTTTTTACTGGGGAGATTTTTTTAGGGGTTACCTTTTTTTTACTGGCAACATCTGGAGGTGTAGAAGTTGATTTTGTAGTGTCAGCCTTTGGTTTTGCTTGCGGGGTGATGGTTTTCGGAGTTACGGCTGCTTTTTTAGGTTTTTCAACCTTTTTAGGTTCTGTTTTGTCTTTTTTAATGGTTGGTGTGATGGTTTTTGAAGGTCCGAATTTTGGTTGTTCATCGGCCTTCCGTTTAGGTTTAATTACCTTAGATTTAGACTCATCACGAGAGATTGAAGGCTTTTTTTCTTTAGGTGCTACTTTAATCGGTTTGGTTATTTTAGTAGCGGATGGTTTGGGAGATACTATCTTTTTAGGTTTTGAAGTTGCCCCCCTTGATAAATCTATTTTGCTACCAAAGAATATAAGTAAAATTAGTCCAAATACTGCTGCTATTAGGCCTACAAAGAATGCTATAGGGTTTGGTGGAATTTTTAAACCAAGATACATGAAATACAATCCGCCGATAATCAAGAGAGCCCCAAAAACGCTGACAATTAAATTGATCATCCTCATACCTCCTAGCCTTATTATGTTAGGGATTATTTATAAATTATTAGTTTCATCACACACCATTATTATCATTCTTCTAGTTTAACTCTTAAAAAATTGAATCTATAAATAAAATAGGGTCTTATCAATTATTAATATTTTCCGGATAATCATTCCAAAACCTGGTATTTTTCGAAAAATTTAGGGTAATATCAACCTATTTTCAGGATTTCTATTGTAAGGATTTGTATGATAATTTTTTATAGTTATTGCTAATCACTGCACCTGATATGTCTTCCTATGTTGACTTATCCCCTTGATTTAGACTATCAACCTTTGAATTATAATTCCTAGTAATTCAATCTCAATCAAGATTATTCATTTGTATACATGCAGTCATGTATGATTTTGACGGCATTTTGTGTACCATTGTACTGGGAAAACATTTTCTGTGTTTTTAATGTTCCTTCCTTTAAATCTTCATTTTTCAGTAGATGATTTATACCATCAACCAATCGGCTAGAACTTATATTCTCCATGTTCTCAACATGGGCTATTCCATAATTTTTCATTTTCATGGCATTTTTTAGTTGTTCAGGATGGTTTTGGATTGGAACCATTATACTGGGAATGCCTAATGATGCGATTTCCATGGAGGTGGTATGTCCAGCTAGGCTTACCACCAGATCTGAAAGTTTCATCCATTCCATAATATCTTCCAGGTAGCTCTTAAAAATAATATTGGAAGAAGATATTTCTTGATCTAATTCTATTTGGGGTCCGGTGACCAGAATTAACCTATCACATTCCAGATCTGGTGCTGATTGGCATACCAGATTTAAAAGTTTGTTTCCAAATTCTGATCCCCCTACTGTGACCATTACGATTTTTTCTGACTTTCCAAATCCAAATCTTTTGCGGAGCTTTTCTTTACTATCCATCTTCTTGGTATCCATTTTTAGGATAGGCCCTGTATAATGAACTTTATCACGAATTTGTGGTGGAATATCCCAGGAATTCTTGATATCCGGGATGATAATGGACTGGCACAATCGAGAAACATCTTTTATGAAACGTTGCAAACCATTCTCCAGGTACTCCATGGTCTTGTCATTTGGGTAAGCATCTTTAATATCCGGGGAAATGTCATTGCTGATCAGTACGCAGGGTATTCCCAATACTTTGCAGGTGATGGGTACAGAGTAATGGGAGTCAGAAACAACTACGTCTGGTTTGAATTCCTTGATTATGCGGGATTCATGGTATATGCTTTTTAAAAAAATGTAAGGTGCATCTATGGACTTTTTAGCTGTGTATTTCAGGTTTAATTCACCAGAACTCCCATAAAATTTGATGTTGGGCAGTTTAACAACATCAAATGTGCTGTACTCATTCAACATCTCGTAACCAGACCCATAACTTGCAAAAAGGACTTCATCCCCGTTTTGGTGAAATTTTTGAGCCAGAGCTAGTGAACGGGATGTGTGACCCATCCCAATACCGCAAGGAATTATTAACACTCTCATTTAAGCCACTTCTACCTCAACACTCTATTTTTTTAATCAAGAAACTATTATTGTCTATTTTTTTTAATGAAATTTTAAAGGAATATTCCCTTGTTTTATACAATATACCCGTTAACTATTGCCATGTAAACTAGATAAATTTTTAGAATCAATTGTGTTTTAAAATTTATTAGAATTAAATATGTTTAAAATATCACTATAAAAATCCAAAAAACAAGAAATATAAACTGTACCTATCGATGCCCTAATTATTTAATTGGAAGTATAAGATTATACATTTAAAATAATGATATTGTATTATTCCCGTGATGTTTTAGTCCTGGGACTCAATAAATGAAGCAATACTTCTAAACATTTCAAGGGAACCCTGGTTGCCACTTAAACTCCATGCTAATTTATTCCTGAGACTTCTTTTGGGTTCTTCACCCAGGGAATTTAAGTAGAAAATAGTCTGATTAAAAAGGGAGTCTGTACCACTTTCAAAGCCGGTGTTTTCATCTTTTTGGATTTCATCAATTTTTCTGCGGAAAATTCTTTTAAGATTCTTGGAAGCCCGATAGACCTCTTCTGGATCGTCACTTTCCATCTGTTTTAAGATGGTTTCTATTTCCACAAAGTCCATTCTGGAAATACCGAACACAATACCCTCTGGTCTTATGGATTGAATCCTTTTAACCCCATCATAGATACTAAAATCATAATCTACAATATAGATCTCTCCTTCACGTAACAATGTCATTAAAGATTCATTGAAGGTTTTGTCAGATGTTGCTATTCCTGATCTGGATCTGATAACATCGAGAATATCTTTTTTGGATAATTCATTACCTTCCAGTACTTCTACGATCAATTTTTTTAAATTGTAGTTTTTGGGCATGGTCACAACCATCCTTTAATTGTTATGTGATAATATGCACAAAAGGGTGTATTAAAGATATTTGTGTGTGAAACTATAAATTAGATATTATAGATATACGATGTAATGACAATTTTGTCTACAAACAACAATTATATATATTAGTTGATACAGTAATATTATTATTATAATAATATCAATCATAATAATGTTGGAGAGAATCGGGGGAATGTTATGAATTTTGTTAACGATGAAAAAGGACAAGGCGCAGCTGAATATATCCTATTATTCGGTGGCGTGATCGTGATTGCAATAGCTGCACTACTGATCTACCAATCATATATCAACCAAGCACTAGCACTAAACTCCGAACAAGACATAAGTGCTGTTCGAGAAAGTGTGCAAAACAAAAGTACGGGTTAAACACTCCCTAAAAATACTACTAATAAGAAAAGATATAAAATTTAAAAACTTACATCAATTTCAAAAAACTTATATGCATTACAAAAACATAAATAGAATTAAGTTTGTTAAATAATAAAAAAATGATGGAGGAAAACCTATGAGTTTCTTAAAAGACGAAAATGGACAAGGCGCAGCTGAATATATTCTATTGTTTGGTGGTGTAATCGTGATTGCAATAGCTGCACTACTGATCTACCAAGCATACTTCCAGAACACCGATTTCAACAGCGCTGAAGATGTTTCAAGCGTTAGGGAAAGTGTCGCAAATAAATCAAATTATTAAAACGATAACAACCAATAAATCCCCATAATATTTATTGGTTGTAAGTTTTCTTTTTTTCAAATAAAACCTATTTTTAAGAATTTTTTCAATAAATTAATTTAGAAATCCATTATTCAACTCGTTTTAGAGATTACAATTCGTATGAATTAACTTCAGTGATTAACCAAAAAGATTTTTTTAATATTTCAAAATATCTGAAATAATAAATGATTTATACAGGACACTTCAATATAATAATTATTAATGATAAAGCATGCTTGATGAATAATTATACTTAAATAACAGGCCCAAATGTTTTAAGGTGGATAAAATGGATGAAAAAGCTCAACTTAGCGCAGAAATGATATTATTGATTGGTGCCATTTTAGTAATAGTGATTGTCGCAGGTACCTTCATATACGATATTACTGATTCTATAGCTGGAAACATTACTGGAATAGTAGATACTGCCAGAGACAGCACCATTAACCGAATGTAACTGTGTTTCATTTTTAGAAAATTTTAAACTTAGATTCCCCAAACAATCGCACCTTTGTTTGCATATAATGGTTTGAACACTGTTGAGTTGGTTTTTTCAAGAACTAACTTGGCAAATGTCGAATTTTCAAATTTTCTATCAATTATTACTGCCTGATTATTATCAATTATGAATATACAAAAATCACTACTATCATCTATATAACACTTTTCTGAAGTTCCATTATCAACAAAAACCGCACAGTATGGTTTTTCGTTTTTCCATGTGATGTTTCCAGTTTCCAAATTCATTACCACATCGTTGGTGGAATTTAGATAACCATCCATCATATCTACAGTTCCAACAGAGTATGTATAATTATTTGATTGTCTTTTTTGGAAGTTCCATTCACCAAAGGTGAGTGTCCAGCGCCCAGGACCTATCATTGTATCGGTAGTGACTAAAACCATTGGTGATGGATTTTCAGGATGAGTGTATTTTAAAACCTCATCAGCCTGTTCTGATTCTAAGTTGTATTTATTTATAAGGATTTCCCTAGAAGTGGTTCTATTGAGACCTAAAATATTGTTCAATGTCTCCACAGTTTTAGTGGTATTTTTGATATAAGTATCCAGCTTAATGTAACCCTCATCCCCGCTGGTAGACAGCATTCGCATAATACCAACAGAAAGACTCTCATTATCCGTTGAAAAGGCTTTACAGATCCAGTAATCCCTGGCCGTGCTGGGAGATTTACTCTTAAATGGATACAAATCATCGTAATTTCTCACAGATAACGTTTCAATATAACCCATTCTACCATCTTCACTAAC
Source organism: Methanobacterium petrolearium (assembly GCF_017873625.1). Classification (NCBI taxonomy): domain Archaea; kingdom Methanobacteriati; phylum Methanobacteriota; class Methanobacteria; order Methanobacteriales; family Methanobacteriaceae; genus Methanobacterium; species Methanobacterium petrolearium. Next base: position 43,957 of record NZ_JAGGKL010000004.1, read on the forward strand.
AGGACGATCTGCAATAGCTGTGTATACATGGCCATTGCTCCACGTACTTATAATAACGGTGTTATTGGCTGTGTTGTTTTTTATCCAAATTGAAGCTGCCCAGACATCATCATCAATCCCTGGAGCCAGAAAAACATCACTCTCCACATTAATGATTCCTGGAAGTAATAACACCAAAAGGATTAAAATAGAAGAGATTTTAATAAAAACAGGTTTTCTTCGGAAAATATCAGTTCTTTTGCTGTTTTTAAGCAGACTTAAATATTCAATAACAATACCTACCATTATCCCCGTACTGATCACAAGTGGGGGGATCAAGATCATGATGAATCTGACACCTTGGGTTAAAGTAGCAAAACCAGCAATGATCCATAAAACTAAAAAAGAAAATGATAACCAGTTCATTCTGTCTAGGAATTTCTGGTGTAATGAATCATTTAACATTATTCTACATATCCACAAAATCCCAAACAATCCACCAAGGATCAAATCAGCAAAATATGAAAAAAGGTCTTTAAGGGAAGGTTTACCTAGTTCAGAAACCGAGGTGTAAACATTAGGCCAATCAGACCATGTTCCACTAGATAAATCAATTAACTGTAAAGGAGAATATGTTAATTTTATAATATTAATGAATCCAGTAAAAATCACTACTAAAACTAAAGTGGTAACTATGAAAACTGAAAACCCATATAGATGATTTTTAACTATTTTACCTTTAACAATGTTCCAGATAATCTGAATTAACCAGAATACGATGATTATGTAGAACAGATACTGCCACCCATTCCAGGCAAGTGCAAACAAAAACATGGAAAATCCTGACAAAAATGAGAATAATATCACTTTTTGGGTAGATTTATTAATGTTATCGTATGCTTCAAATAAAAACCAGACCACTAACAATGGAAAGATCAGGTTAAACATGTCAGTATCAAACCACCCCGGGACTGTGCGAGCAAAATAAAAGGAAGTGATAACTGCCAAGACACCCGCAGCCACTGCCCCATACTGGTTGGTGAATCGACCCACAAATAAGTAGGCCACAACTCCAGCCAGTGGCGCTACAAATGCAGGTAACCAGAAACAAACCACAATTAAGGGTACATCTGCAAATAAGTTCACAAATTTATAGATAAATGCGGTTAAATAGGTTATGAGCGGAGGATAATCAAGGGGGACTCCAGGAGGATAATAAGAATGCAAATCCCATTGTACACCATTAATTATGGCATCACCCATGTATCCATGATCCAATAGGTTTTCAGTTAAACGGTAGTTGTAATATGAGTCCAGCTCAGACATATAGGGAATGCCGTTTTCATCCTGATAAAAAGGGGTTTCAAAATCATAAGTTCCTTCCACATTAACGGTGCCCAATCTCAGGAAAACACCAACTGAAAATATCAATAAAATAATGCATATCTGAACTAATAATTGTCTATTCATTTGAACCCCCTGTAATAATATTAGATTAAGTTTGATAAATCTCTTATTTATGAATATTGTTTTTAATCTGTTAAGAGATTGGATAAATAAGTTATGTGACTCAACACCATCCATTTGCCCCAATACAGCATAATACTCCTTTTTTAACTAAACTAAAAATATTTGGTTGTATACAATTATTTATTATAAACAATGAAGATCAAATATAATGGTAAAATAGATTAGGTAGCATACAGAAATATTATGTCACTAATCTAAGCAAAAAAAAGTGGGATGGATAAAAAAAGATCTGAGGTTATAATGTCGTTATTCAAAAATCCATGGGGTTCCAGCGAGAAAACCAATTTCAGGAGTCGCTTTTTTGGAGTGGAGACTGAAGAAGATATTAACAAACCTAAAGTTCATGAAAATGTCACTTTAGGAGTCAGTTACAAGTTCAGATCAAAACCTCCACAAATTGGTAAAAACGCTCTTTTGCGTTCCAACACAGTCATCTACAACGATGTGGAGATCGGCAACGATTTCCAAACTGGGCACGGAGTATTAGTCCGAGAAAAGACCAAAATAGGCGATAAAGTACTCATAGGGACCAATAGTGTTATTGAAGGACATGCCGACATTGGGAGTAAAATCAGTATACAATCAAATGTTTACATCCCTAAAAATAGTTATATTGAAGACATGGTATTTATTGGGCCATGCGCCTGCTTCACCAATGATCGATACCCCTTAAGAACTGATTATAAACTTAAAGGACCAGTTATAAACAAAGGAGCATCCATTGGGGCAAATTCGACATTTCTCTCCGGTATTGAAGTGGGAGAAGGAGCCATGGTTGCTGCAGGAGCCATAGTCACCCGGGACATACCTCCATACTACTTGGCAATAGGGGCACCAGCCAAAATGAAACCATTACCCCCACACTTTAAGACTTTAAATGATATCTAAGTTCGTTAATTTTTAATTTATTCCTAGATTTCTCTTTTTTCAGGATCCATCTTTTTGATATATTATCCTCTTTTTGTAAAAACTTATATCCTTCTTATCTCCTAATTCTAATCATGGAAGTATCTTTGATCATACCCATGTACAATGAGGAAGATAATGTCCTCATCACACTTGAGGAAGTTAAAAAGGTCTTAAAAACCTATGATAGTTATCAGATCCTGGCAGTAAATGATGGAAGTGGTGATCAGACTTTACAATTACTGGAAGAATTCGCCAAAGAAAATCCAGAATTAGAAGTTTTAAACCATCCCGTTAATATGGGAATGGGAAGAGCCCTCCGAACAGGGTTTGAAAAGGCAGAAGGTGATGTGATCATCACGTTGGATGCTGATTTAAGTTACGACCCCAAATATATCACCGAACTCATCCATGAACTACGTGAAAATCACTTAGACATTGTCATCGGATCTCAGTACATGGATGGAGGGGAAACTGAAGATATCCCGTTTATCCGCCTCTTTGTAAGTAAGATGGCCAATAAAATAGTGGGATGTGCTCTGGACGAAAAGATAAGTACAGTAACCGGGATACTACGTGCTTACAGAAAAGAAGTTATTGATTCCATAGAGATTGAATCTAGCGGGACTGAAATCAATCCGGAAATTCTTTCAAAAGCAATAGCCATCGGTTTTGAAGTTAAAGAAATTCCTGTAAAACTTAAAGGGAGAAAATTAGGAGAATCAAAGGTTCAATTCAGATCCACCACAACATCACACCTATTATTCACTTTCCATGAAAGACCAATGATGCTATTTGGAGTGATTGGCCTCATTCTGTGCCTTATAGGGATCATCATCGCCATATACTTATTCTACGAATATTTGATTGGAACCCTAGATCCAACCAGACCTCTAATGTTTGTTATGGTTTTACTGATAATTTCAGGGATACAGATCCTCATGTTTGGATTTGTTGCCACCCAGATCAGTCTCTTAAAACGTGAAATTTACGTGATCCAGAAGGAAAATAAGTTATTAAGAAAAAAATTCAATAAAAAAGACTCACAATGAATTAGTATAGAACTTACTTTCTTTTTGTAGAATTTTTTAATCAATTCGTTGACAAATTTGGTGATTTTAAGTTCTCTGAAATATTTTTCAATGATATCTCTTAGTTGTTCTTGTGTTTTCTGTGAACAATAAGGATAAATATATTCTTAATATCTTTCCAGATGAATTCTATAGAATTGAGGTTGAGTATTATGATAGTAAGAATACTATTCACTCTTAAGTTTTTCTGTATGTTTCAGTGTTCAATTTGACATAATAAGATCGGAATTTATCAAATATGGTCATTATGTAATTATAAGGGTTTTTAACTATTCGAACTCTTAACTCCTCTTTCCGAGAGTTTTGATTGAGATCAATTTTGTTGTCATTTGTTAACTGAAGCCAAATTTACTGGTGAATTTTTTGTTTTTTAGTAATACTAGATCAGGCAAGTGCCAACATCTTTGAGGTTAATCAAATGTATTATTTAGAAATAATAACATACAACAAATAGTCATCTAAACACAGCAAACTAAAAGCAAAATCATTTAAAAGTAAGGGACTAAAATTATTCTATTAATCTCAAATAAATGGTTTTTAAATATTCTCTAACATTTTCTGGTAATATCTGCACACTTTTCTGCATTAAAGACAATAAAAAACCATCAAAAGAGATTGGAGGGTATCCCACATCTATCAATCTCTGAAAAGATTCTTCTAAATTTTTATTTCTATTATGTCTTTTTTTATTGTATTTTGGGAAAAAGTATTTAATCAATTCTATTATAAATTTGTCAGTATTAACGATTTTTTTTCTTAAAAAATAATCATTACACTCTACTATATTGAACTTAATGCACCTATAAAAAACATAATCTGCGGGAATATGATCAACTTCAAATTCATTGTCGATGAAAATTAAATCATTATCATGCGATTCAATTAAATTACCAATCGTGTAATCAATATCAGTTTCCTTTAAAAGCGGATAACCTTCATCATCAACCATTTCCGAATAATTAATCGTTAATTCATTGTAATATAATTTCAATATATCTAATATTTCTTTTTTCCAATTATCTTTAAATAGAGATTTATAAACATTGAAAATCATTAAATTTCCTTTTTCCCACTTTCTAGTGCCGACTTTATGCTTTAGTTTAATTCCATTAGTTTCTAAAATGATATCTTTATCAGTCCCCATCATCCTTTTTTTCTCAACAATCATTGGATCTATATTTAAAGTGGTTATACATTTAAATTCATCTTTCCGATTAACAGAAATTTTTTTAATAATCCATTCCTGAGATAATGTTTTAGAGTTATCCTTACTCGCAATAATCAAAAAAGAGTTAGCAAATTCTTTTAATAATCCTGCTTCAGATAATGTTTTAATTGCCAGACCCTCATGAAAGTTATAGTTCCTTGGGATACTTTGAGATTTAAATGGTACCTCTATCCAGTTATGAAGATAATAATCTCTTTCATCACCTCTATCGCTTATTATGGTGTTAGCAAATTTATAATCCGGAAAACAATATAAAAATGAAATGTTGGAAAACCCTGCATCTTTTAAGAGAGACTCAATTTCTCTTTTACTAAATGTTATTGGACCTTCATCAGGATAATCCTGGATACTATCAAACACTTTTTCGGTATGATCTTCTGGACTCCCACTCCAATATTTAAGTCCTATTTTATTTTCTATACCTACTATTAAAAGCCCGGATGTTTTCAGAGCAGATTTTAATTGTTTCAACAAATACATACATGAATCTCTAGGAGCAAGTTTTTTATCATAATATATTGGAGCATATTCTAAAACACCTATGGCTGTTACAATATCATAAGATGCACTAAATTTAATGTTACTGAAATTAGAACAATACACATTTACATTATCCAAATCTTTGCATCTTTCACGTGTGATTCGTGCTCTAAATGGGCTTCCATCAACAGCATCTACTTTTTCAAATGTTTCTCCAAGATATCGTGTAATGGCTCCACAACCACATCCTAACTCCAACACTTTAGCATTTTTGGACAAATCCAACACATTAAAAATGTTTGATCTACCAGTGCCTAAATGGTAATAAGAAGGCCAATCTTTTACCCACTTTATAAGTTCAGATGAATGATTACTAATATCTCCAGAGTTTTTTATGGCGTTTAAAACGTAAACCTCATTTTGGACTCCATCAGAGTAATCAATCGTGTGAGATTTTTCATGATAAAAAACGTTACTTATGGCATCTAATTGAAAATCTGACAAGCTAATTTTCTCATTAATATGATTTTTACTCATTTCATGTCCCCTAATTAAGAAATTTGCCCGCTATAAAGTTAGAGGTAATCCCGTTATCAAAGCACCGCGCGACGTTTGATAAGGAAGGAGTGAAAAGATTTGGCTCCATAAGTTTAAAGTGATTTAGATATCCATACTTCTCCATAAGATACCAAAAATTCCCTAACTTTGGTATATTAGACCAGTATTATATAAATAATCCCATCATGCAATATCTAAAAAGAGTTTTTATTTGACCAAAATAATGAGAAATTATTTAAAGAAACAAAATCATCTACTTGTTAAAATAATCTTTAATTGATAAACTTCCCTAGAATCTGTTTAAAAATGAATCTATCTTCTTTAGTAAAGGTCCTTAAGACCATCAAAACAATAAAATAAGATAAAACTGCGAAGAGTATTACAAGAAACAAATTGATTTCTCTAAAATAAAACACAAGGATACCCATTATTAATGAAGCTATTAATGGTTTTATAAAAAGATTGTATAATCTAAGTTTTTTGAAGTAGTTACTAATGAAAATGATGTAAAGAAAATATAAAAAGATTTCTGATAACACTGTTACAATGCTTGCGCCAACATAACTTAATGAAGGAATCAAAGCGATGTTTAGAAAAATGTTGAAAAGTGCTGCCAGAGTAACACCAAAAGTACGAATACCTTGTTTATTGATTGAAGTCAAAAGTGTTCCTGTTATGCTACTCACAAGCCTAATTGGGATAAAAATCGCTAAGATTTGAAATGCAATTACTGAATTTGTATAACTACCTCCATAAAATAATTCAATAAACTGATTTGCAAGTACAAAACATCCCATAGCTACTGGAAATCCTATTATTATCATATATTTAGAGATTAAAATTGTAAAAGTTTCTAAAGAATCCCTAGAAGATATAAAATATCTGGACATCACAGGATAAATTGCAGATACAACCATAGTTGATATGATAGTTCCAAATGAAAGTAAAGGATTATAGGCAGCATTATAAATTCCAACAACAGTAGCATCCTTCATGAAAGAAAGTAAAACTGTATCTATCTTAAAAAAAAGAACACTTGCAACCGTGTTTAGACCGAATGGTATGGATTTTATAGTGATTGTCTTCCATAACAAGAAATTTACACTGGGTAGTGGTTTTGAAAGTTTCATCAAAACTAATGAAAAACTAATTATAACATTGATTGCACCAGCCAACACATAAACATATGCCAATCCATCTAACCCATAACCCCAAAAAATAACCAAAAATCCAAATAAAACGATTATGATCTTTTCAATAATTGTTAAAAATGCTACATACTCCATTTTCTCAAAAGCTTGAAATATAGACATGAAGAATAGGCTAAAAGATGTTAAAATAGCATAAATACCAAAAATATAGACCAAATATACTACATTCGGAGGATAATGCATTAAATTAATGAATAATATAATCAGAGCAAAAGTTAAAAAAGATAATAAAACTTTTATTATTGAAATGTTTGTGATATATTCATTTGTAAGTTTTTTATCCCTTGCAATCTCTCTTATCACAAATTGACTGATTCCAATATCTGCAAAAACAACAAATAATGCTGAAAATGAGAGTGCAAAGCTGAATACACCAAAACCAGCTTCTCCAAAGTATCTTGCAATATAAATCAAAAATACAAATACTAATAATGAAGTGAAAACTTGTGATATTCCAGACATCCCAACATTTTTTGCTATTCTCTGGACTGTATTCATTTTTTCCCTTTATTAATCAATAAGAAATAAAAAAATTATTTGATGTAACCTAAATAAAGTTTTTAATAATATAATTTTAGAATTGTTAATTGTTACATTTTGAAAGACAAATTTTCGTGTTCTGTATTCTATTCTTTGCACCGAATAATTTAAATACCCAATAGCTTTCTATAAATCTTTTTAGTGGTTTTTGGATCTGTTTAAGGTATGTATCAACTTTAAATCTTGACAAAATTCCAATAGATGTAATCCTACTTGATAAAATCATCAGATAAATATGTTCAATACCTTTAGAAAATATATTGTTTATGTTTTGTAGAATTTGTTGAACTATGTTCCGCAAACTCACAACTAACTGGTGTGAGAACCGATAATCTTAAATATTTTCTTTAACAGACCACAATTAGGTTTTTTTACAGATATTTGAATGATGATTCATTCTCCTTAACAAACAAAAATATGTAAGTATTTATATTTAAATTAATCTGTTTAAAGACTCAAATATTGTTATAAATCGTATATAATAATGCATTTTTAAAAACCATTACCAAATATTCCTATGAATACATAAAGTGAAATAAAATCATTTCCAAATAAGAAAACTCTAATTATTATAAATTATCATATTGTAAGTGAAGTTGGTAACTATGAACCCAAATGTTACTATTATAATTCTGAACTGGAATGGTTGGCAAGATACAATCGAATGTTTAGAATCTGTTTTCCAAAACGATTATCCCAACTATAACGTTATTGTTGTAGATAATGATTCTAAAGATGATTCAGTCAATAGAATAAAAAAATACTGCTCAAATAGAACTAATCACACCTCAAGGATCAATTGTCTTGATACTAAACTGTCAGTATATGAAGAAAAAGATTTTAATTCCATTAATCTGGATGTAGAAAAAGAAAAGAATACAAATTTAATTATTTTCAAAAATTCCGAAAATTATGGATACGCTAAAGGAAACAATATAGGAATGAAAATTGCATTAAAAGTTTTTAACCCAGATTACATCTTATTGTTGAATAACGATACTATTGTTAATAAAGAGTTCTTAAAAGAATTAATTATGGCTGTGAAAAAGCATGAAACTGTGGGAATATTTGCACCCAAAATATTAAACGCCAATAATCCCAACATAATTGATTCTGCGGGCCATATATTTAGGTGGGGAAGAATCGTTGATAGAGGTTCTGAAAAAGTTGATAAAAACCAATACGATGCTAAAACTGAAGTAATCGGTGCTAAAGGAGCTGCTTGTCTTTACAAACGCGAAATGCTAGAATCTTGGCCTATTTAAAGAAGATTTGGTTACTTTATATGAAGACGCTGAATTATCTTGGAGAGCTAATATAAACTCATGGAAAGCCATATATGTTCCTAAATCCATCATATACCACAAAATTGGGAAGAGTATTAAGAAAGAAGACTCAAAATTATTGTATTTTCAAAGGTTAGGTATCAAAAATATTACTTTAACAGTTAAAGAATACGGGACACTTGATCAAAAGATAGTATTCAGCTTTGTATTCTTAAACTTGATAATAAGTTATATAATTTTAACTTGTTTAATTAATTATAGAAAATTTATTAGATTGATGAGAAAAACGGAATAAATAGTAAACCTTTTTTTAATCTTATTAATAATATTAAACTCCATCATCCCTGGAACTAAAATATTGATAGATACCTATAATATTCAACATATGAATTAAATTATCCAAAAATCTAAATCAAACCCATAAAAATACGAATTTACACATAAAACTAAAATTAAATAAGGACGTGCAGATGAATTTAAAGCTGAGTATTATAATTTTAAACTGGAATGGTTGGCAAGATACAATCGAATGTTTAGAATCTGTCTTCCAAAACAATCATCCAAACTATAATGTTATTGTTGTAGATAATGATTCTAATGACGAATCAGTGCAAAAAATTAAAGAATATTGTAATGGAAAAATAAAAATCAAATCAACATTTTTTAGATATGATCCTAACAATAAGCCCTTAGAAATCTTAGAAACTGAACCTGATAATAATTTTCAAAGAAAAAAGATTGTTGAATCTTCATCCCCCACACTTTTTTTAATTAAAAATAATAAAAATGAAGGATTTGCCGAAGGAAATAATATTGGAATAAGATATGCCCTGAATAATTTGAATCCAGATTATATCTTACTTCTAAATAACGATACAGTGGTAGATAAAGAATTTTTAGTTCAAATGTTGAAGATCTCTGAAAACAATGATAAAATTGGAATCACAGGCCCAAAAATCTATTATTATGACGAACCAAACCGGATTTGGTTTGCAAAGGGCAAAATTTCATGGAAATTCTGTCGTGGACTTAACACTGGTCACAACGAAATTGATGTGGGACAACATGATCATGTTACAGAAGTGGAATATGTTAGTGGATGTGCATTTCTTATAAAAAAAGAAGTGGTTGACAAAATAGGGCTATTTGACAAAAGATTTTTTCTATACTTTGAAGAGATAGATTTGGCATTAAAAGCATCTAAAATTGGTTATAAAAGCTTTTTTGTGCCGGGGGGGAAAATTTGGCATAAAGTATCTAGATCTGGGGGTGGGATAAAGGGAAAGGTTGGATTATATTACATAACTAGAAATAGGTGGTTGTTCATGAAAAAATGGGCAAAAAAAACTGATTTTCTGTTTTTCGTTATTTATCAGACCATTGGGGCAATAATATTTCCTATATCTTTGAGTATTTATTACAAAAATCCTAAACTATTCTTAGCTTACTACAGGGGCATATATGATGGTCTTACTACAATAATCAACGATTTTTAATCTGATTTCCATATAAATTTATTAAATTCTCTGTTTTTTTCCCTAAAATAGTTGAATATTCCCCTATTATTTTAAATGAATTATTTCCAAACTTTTTTCTTAAATCTTCATTTTCAATTAGAATATTTAATTTCTTATTTAATTCCTTTACGTTCTTAGGAGGTACGATGAATCCATTTACATCTTCTTCAATACCTTCTGACATCCCCCCAACATTTGTAACAATTATAGGTAGACCACAAGCCATAGCTTCCATGACAACTAACGGTGGTCCTCCACCTTCTGTATAAGATGGGAGTACAAAAATGTCTGCAGACTGGTAGTACTTGTGAATCTTATGATGTTCAATCATTCCGGTAAATATTACCTGATTTTCAATGCCCATTTTAGTTAAAATCTTTAACAGATCTTCTTTCTTAGGCCCAACACCTACCACCATAAGTTTAACATTCTTATTTCCTGCATTGAGCTGGGAAAACGCATTTACTAACTCAAATATCCCCTTAAATTCATCTAAATATCCTACGAATAAAAGTAAAATGTCCTCATCTTTGATGTTAAATTTTTCACGGATAATTGTATTTTTTGTCGGGTTAAATCTATCTGTATCAACTGCATTTCTTATAACCACAATTTTATTATTATCATTTACCATTAATCGCATTTTTTTAGCTAAATCTTCACTGACAGCTATGGATCTAAAGCTAGAGTTTAAAGAATATGATATAAAATAATTAAAAATTCTGCTATTTTCAAAGTTGTTAATATCCATACCGTGTGCAGTTATAAAAAGGGGTTTATGCATAATTTTGGATACAATAGATGCCATAAACCCTGTGGGAATAACAGAATGTGCATGGATAATCTGGATTTTGTATTTCCGTATTATTTTGATTAAATTGAAGAATAAAGAAATAACATACGTTACCATTCGAAAAGTATCCATTAAACCATGAAAATGAACAAGAGCCCTGAATTGTTTGGGTTCAATCCATCTGAATCTATGAATGTGAATACCTTCCATGATCTCCTCATAAGGTATTCCATGGTTATGTTGAGTAACTACATGGATTTCAAACCCCTGATCCGCCAGGGCTTTAACTTCGTCAAATATAAATGAACCATAATAATCTCCCAAAAATTTAGGGAACATGGTTGTTACAATACATATTTTCAAGGTTTTTTGCCCCTATAAAACGATCAATCACAATCTTCATATTATATTTTTAGTAAATAAACAAATTATTTCCTCTGGTAGATGGTTACATCTCCAAATCTTTTGATAGCTTTGTAGTTGGTGAAATTTATTTCTCCCCATGTGAAGAAATAATAATCAGGATTTGTTTTATTTAATTCTCGGTCATATGCCTTCCTATCTTCTTCAGTGAAATTGGCATCTTTAGCACCCAACAGTATCGTTGTATTATTTCGGAATGTGGGCATCTTCCCAACATCCATCTGCAGATGCCATGCAAACATGGCCCAAAAATCAGCATATATTACTTTAGACTTGTAATTAGGGTCATGGTCCATTAACCAGTTACACGCACTACTCACTTCTTCATTAAACACTTTATTACCCATGTTAGCTGTTTTAATGGATTCAAACTGAGCAAATGTAAATGTGATCATAGACAACACTAAAATTGCTGAAAAAATGTATAATGTTAAATTTTTCTTTTTATAATTGAATCTGAACCTTTCGGTGGAAAAACTTACTGCCCGTGCTAGGAAGTAGGCCAGGGGTGCCACCATAAAGATGAAATAACGGTGATCCTTGATGACATAAACACTGTGGAATATAAAGAATGTTGCAAACCATGATAAGAAAAGAAGATCCATACTCCAATCACAACCCCATTTAAAAGAGACCTTATAAACAAGGTATATGATTGCAAAGAAAAGGATTTCGCTAATAAAATAATGTACTTTTCCAAATGTGATTAAAAAAACTGCTAATAGTCCGAAAATCAAGGCTAATAATAATCTGGTTTTAGTCACATCCCCCCTAACTTTACTCCAACTTAAAACCCGTATTTTATCCAAATTCTTGTATAAATGGAACAATAAAGCGAATAATGTGAAAAATATGATTAATAGGGCACTATTTCCCAGATAATAAGGAGAATTCTTAACAAAATACAATTGATCAGGGTTATATGCAAAATGTACTGAAGTGCTCGACCCTCCTGATGTTGTAAAGAAACTCATGAAAGGATAGATGGGATTACCCAACCTTACATAGAAAAAGAGCAGAACCGGTATTATTACCAGTAAACTCAAACCCATTCCCCACATAATATCTTTAGGTTTTTTTATCCTGTTCCAATTCATCAAGATACAAGCAAATATGGGGAATATGAGCAGAGCCATATTATACTTGGTTAAAACAGCCAGCATTGCCACGGAAAATGCCAAATAAAAGAATTTAGAGTTTCTTTTAACACCCAGATACGTTAAATACAGTGCCCAAATTCCGATGGATACGCTGGGAATGTCATTGTATCCAACAGCAGCATATATGAGGATTAGAGGAGATGTTGCATATAATAAACTTCCCAAAAAGCTGATCAATGGCGTGAAACGTTCTTTTAAGAATAAATAAAACCCAATACATCCTATTACGTATAAAAGTCCGTCAATGATCAACATAGGCGCTATACTTAACCCATCAAACATGAAATATATGGAAGTTAAAAAGGGGAGTAAAGGTGGTCTGAGGAGATCTGAATATCCATACCCTTTACCTGCAAATAGTGCAGCATTGGCAAGTAAATCAAAGGTATCATAGGCCGGCCACAAATACAGATGCATGATGACACGCCAATAAGCAATCAGACCAACTATTAAAATTAAAAGAATTAAAAACACCCATTGAGCATGCTTTTTTTCAAATTTTTCTAACATCAAGAAACCTCTAAATAGTTCTAAGATCGTCTTTTGTAAATTGTTATAACTCCAAAATGTTTTATTTGTTGGTATTCTGTGAAGTTAGACATTTCCTCAAAAGAAAAGTAATAATCTATTTTATCTCTGTTTAACTGAGTTTCACAAGATCCTGTTGTGTCACATAATGGCATTTGCAGGACATTAGTTCTAAGATACCAACTTAATTGTGGGCATCGCTCTGAACATATCATCTTACTATTATATTGATGATCATCATCTTTAAGCCATTGGCTGGCAGCTTGAACATCGTTTGAAATACATCTCATCTGTGATTCATTATCAGGTATCTCATGTATGGAGAATACAGCTGACGATATGATCATAACCACCAGTACTATTATCAACATCCTGTATATTAATTTTTGATAATCCTCTTTTAATGTCCATAAATTTCCAATGTAATTAAAGGCTAGTATTAAAAAATAGCTTAAAGCAGGTGCCATAGTGACAAAATAACGGTCATCTTTAACTGTGTAGATACTGTGAAATATGAAAAAGGCCATGAACCATGATATAAAAAGAAAATGGAAGTCCATATCCTGAATTTTTTCCCCTTTTAAGATAGAGTAAACTAAAAGGAGTACTATGAAAAACAGGACTTCACTTAAAAAATAATTGATTTTGGTAAAACTTAAAACAAGCAAAATTAGTAAAATAATTAGCGATACCATCGTAAATGTCATATATTTTGTTATTTTATATTTATTAACTCCCTTAAATTTCGATTGAAGCGTGGAAAATTGAGTTATTGTGTAGGATATTAAACTAAAAATGAAAAACAATACAATGGTTATCCCTCCAGGCCCCATATAATATAAAATATTTTGCAGGAAGTATAGCGGATTTGGACAGTAATATACATATGTGGTTGCCCAAGATTTCTGAGTTGTGTTGTAAAACGTTTCAAAAGGATAGAATGGATCACCAAATTGTCCATGAAAAAATAGAATAACCATGATTCCGGGTAAAAGAGATAACAAAATGCCCCCAATCATAGGTTTAATGGATAAACTCTTACGATTTATAATCAGATAAAATAACATAGGAAAAACAATGAATCCTGCAGGATAACGCGTTAAAAATGCCAGCACTCCCAGGGGGAATGATAAATAAAAAAACTTTGAATCTCTTTTTACCGCTAAAACGGTGGTGTATAATGCCCATATACTCAGAGCAACACTTGGAATATCTGAAAGTCCGATTCCTGCAAATAGTATAACTACTGGAAATGTAGAGAAGAGTAAACTACCAAAAAAACTTATTATTGGCTCAAATTTCATCCTGAAAAATAAATATAATCCTACAGCTCCAAATACTAGAAAAAATGCATCCAAATAGTATATAGTTGATTCATAAACAAATCCCAACCTGAATAGTAAGGATGTTAAGAATGGTAAAAAAGGTGGGCGTGTTAATTCGGTGTATCCAAAACCCTGTCCTGCAAAGTACATGGCATTGGATAAAAAAGCATAAGTATCCCATACTGAACCTATTTCTATTTGAATTAAAACACGATAATAAGCCAGTGATGCCACGATTAAAATAAGAATTATAATAAATATATATTTATTATTACTCTTACAAAATGAACCATTCAACTTCATATTAATCAATTATTCAAAAGTAAACCCTTTCATTCATTCTGGGTATCATGGCCATCAGAACACACTGTTCTGTGTTACCAGTGCGGTCCAAAAGTCCTTTACTAAGATGGCTTACTGCCCCCTTCTTTTGTCCCAACTTATTAACACCAGTGACCTCATCCATAACATCCCCCACTTCAATACCTTCCAAAACCTTCTTTATCACCATTGGAGGGTATTCAAATCCTGCACTAACCCCCAAAGTAGTCTTTTCACCATCATAAATAGCACACCACTGCAGGTCCAGATATCCAGTTAGGCTATGGGGTACCTCCAGTAGGCCAGACTCAATACCTACTGAAAGGTCAAATTCATCCGAAAACGCGTTTTTCGCCCGATTAATAGCACCTTGAATGGTTATATCCAATCCAATGGGCTGGTCAGGTACCCCTGAATCTACGTGTTTTGCCTTGACATCCGTTTTGGGATATATCTTCCCGAGAATGTTTTGAGTGGCCTTCAGCTTCACCGGGTTTTTTGATGCCACCACAACTTTAATCCAAACCCCCCATGATGTTCATAATAACTCATATGATTAAATAAATCTATATGATTAATAAACTTATATAATATATTCATATTATTTTTTAAATTACTTTCCCATGTGAATCTATTTCTCCCCTGCGTATCCTGGTTGAAGATATGGGCTTACCATCCTGGGCCAGTACCATGTTAATGGTGATTATATCTAATGGTTTCATTCCTTTATCCCGGCGTATCTGGTTTATTTTTCTGGCGGTTGCTTCGGTTTCTGAACTTACCACAATGGCATCTATGGAGTCATCATCCACTGTGGGGCCATAGTGCTCTTCTAAACGGGCTATAATGTAGTTGGATCGGTTTTTAAGCAGAGAATTCAAATTGGACATTCTCACATCACAGGGCTCGATTTCCCCCTTGAGACCACCGAATTCATCAGAAGTGACTCCAATTAATATTTTATCCCCTATTTGAAATGCTGTTTCTATTAAAAGACGATGCCCTTCGTGGAATTTATCAAAAGTGCCCCCTACTGCAACTTTATTATATCGTTTAGATGTCATTTGTGATTATCCTTAACATTGATTGAAATTATTATTCAAATTTATAGTAAAAGGTGAGATGAGTGATTCATAATTGGGTACTCTGACTGTAGATATCTTGATTATGTGGTGGGCAAGATAATAAACTATGCTTTTGGAACACAATGTGGTGGTAAAGGATCCACTCAGGATAGGTCTTCGTTTTGCATCATGCTACCCTAATCTTTACAGGAGTGCCATGTCTTCACTGGGTTTCCATATCATCTATGATTTTTTAAACCATCAGGAGGATGTTTACTGTGAGAGGGTGGTTTATCCTTATGGTAAGAGTCTGGAAACCGGTTCACCCCTTAAAGATTTTGATGTTGTGGGTTTTTCCCTCCAGTATGAACAGGATTACCCTCATGTTCTGAAAATGCTCCGTGAAGGGGGTTTAAATGTTCGAAAAGATGATCGTGAGGCAGATGATCCTCTGGTTATAGCCGGTGGTCCCTGTGCTAGTTCCAATCCTTTACCCATGACCCCCTTTGTTGATCTTTTCCTGGTGGGTGATGGTGAAACCATCCTACCAAAATTTTTGGATAAACTGAATGAACTGGACAATCCCAGTCGGGAGCTTGATGCATTCCTGGAGGTTGAAGGGCTTTTCATACCCGGTAACAAGGTGAAATTAGTTCAGGTGGATGATATGAATGATGCCTGGCGTCCCATAAAACAGGTTTATCCAGAAACAGATGATAAAGAGTTTATCCCTGCCTTCGGAAGATCATTCCTTTTGGAGGTTTCCCGAGGATGTGCCCGTGGTTGCCGTTTTTGCATGGCAGGATGCCTTTACCGACCCCGCAGAGAGGCAAATATTAAAACCCTTATCCGAACTGCTGAGGAAGGTAGGAAAGCCACTGGACTTGACAAGATCGCCCTTATTGGTGGTGCTGTTTCTGATTACTCTCAAATTGAAGAGTTGTGCAGTGAACTACTCCAGCGTGATTTCCAAATTACCACTCCATCTTTACGTGTTGAATCTGTTTCCAGGGATCTTCTGGAAAGTTTAAAGGAAAGTGGGCTTAAAACCATTACCATTGCCCCGGAATCAACTTGGAGACTGAGAAAAGTGGTAAATAAACCCATCACTGATGAAGATATTCAGAGAACCATGAAAACTGCATTTGATATGGGCTTCAATGTTAAACTATATTTCCTGATAGGATTGCCAACAGAAACAGATGACGACATAAACGATATGTTGAATCTTGTAAGGGATCTTGAAGCTATGGCCCCCCATCCTAATTCTGTCAGAGTAAGCATCAACCCATTCATACCAAAACCACACACACCATTCCAGTGGGCTGATTTCAGCCTCCAGGATGTGAAATCCAAGACCAAATATCTGAAGAAAAAATTAAAAAACAGACACTTCAAGGTGGAAAATCCCAATAAATCTCTGATACAATACATTTTGTCAATGGGAAACTCTAACTTAAGTGATGTTATTGAAGAATCATCCCAGAAAAAAATCTCCCTGGGAAGATGGAAAAAATTAACCCCACACTGGACTATGGAAAGTGAATTTCCCTGGAAAAATATAGATGTGGGAGTCACTGATGAATTTCTTTTAAATGAATATGAAAAAGCATTACATGGTGATACAACACCCTGGTGTGAGACTTTCGGATGTTACCAGTGTGGGGCTTGTCAGCAAATAAGATCATAATCATATCACCTTATTTATTAGATGATAATTAACTATAGATCATATTCTAAACTGTTAGATTCCCTCACAAAATAAAAATCATATTATAAAACCCCAAAATTATGGTAATTATCATGAAACCCGCTAAAAGAGTAGAGTCCCTTGATCTATCCGGAATACGGAAAATGTTCGATATGGTGGGAGAGGACTCCATCAACCTGGCACTGGGTGAACCTGACTTTGACACCCCACCCCACATACGTGAAGCAGTTAAAGAAGCCTTAGAGGAAGGATTCACCCATTACACTGGTAACACCGGGATCATTGAACTGCGGGAAGCTATTTCCCATAAATTACGGACTGAAAACCATATCCCCACCACCCCGGAATCAGTTATAGTTACGGTGGGGGCCAGTGGAGCATTATACTCCAGTGTCAATGCACTTGTAGAAGAAGGAAATGAAGTTATCATTCCTGATCCTGGTTTTGTGGCCTATGATGCCTGTGTAAAGATATCTGGTGGTAAATCTGTGCGGGCACACCTCAAGGATGAGAATGATTTCAGAATGATACCAGAAGATGTGCTGGAACAGGTCACCCCCCGTACCAAGGTCATTATAATGAATTCACCGGGTAATCCTACTGGTGGTGTACTGGAAAAGGAAGATGTTAAGGGTTTGGCTGATATTGCTGATGATCATAACCTGATCCTGATTTCTGATGAGATCTATGAAAAGATCATCTATGGAAAAAAACATTACAGCCCAGCAAGTTACTCTGATAATGTTATAACCATTAATGGGTTTTCCAAGACTTATGCCATGACTGGTTTCCGCATAGGATACCTATCAGCGCCATTAAAATTAACGGAAGAACTCCTGAAAGTACACCAGTACACTGTTACCTGTGCCACTTCATTGTCCCAAAAAGCTGCCCTGGCAGCCCTTCAGGGACCCCAAGATGGTGTACAGAGAATGGCGGAGGAGTTTAAAAGAAGAAGGGATCTGGTGGTGGGCAGACTACGAGGTATGGGAATTGATTGCAAAAAACCGCAGGGAGCATTTTACGTCTTCCCCCCCATAGATAACCCTGAAAAGTTGGTAGAGGAAGCTCTTAAAAAGGATGTGGTGCTGGTTCCTGGAACCTCTTTCGGTAAGTATGGTGAAGGCCACTTCCGTATATCCTACGCAACTTCATACGAAGATCTAAAGGAAGCTATGGATCGTTTGGAATCCCTAGATTTCTGATGATACTCTAATTGATTTTTTAATCCCTACTTTCAAATCACCCTACTACTTTTTCTTTTAATCCCTAACTTTCCAATTATCCCATAATCATTTTCCATTTAATTCCCTACTTTTTAATCACCCCATAATTATTTTTCTATTTTTTCCAATGTTAGACTAGCCTAGAAGAATTAGATGAATCTAACATTATTTTTAAAGGAATTAGGCTTTCCTAACACGTTAATTGAGGGAAAAAGATATATATAGCCTCCTTCATATCTACATAAACTCAATAAGGAAATCTCATACCCCCCAGGAAGGTAAACATTTTGGCAAACGAACTAGACATAGAAAAAATCAAAGGTCTTTCACAGGAGGAAGCTGCCCTTAAAATAAGAGAAGAAGGATACAACGAGCTTCCCTCCGCTGATAAAAGATCAGTTCTAACCATTGTTCTGGAAGTGGTTCGTGAACCCATGTTCCTCCTGTTGATTGCCTGTGGTATCATTTACCTGGTTTTAGGAGATCTGGAGGAAGCACTGATGCTTTTAGGCTTTGTTTTTGTGATTATGGGCATTACATTTTATCAGGAACGCAAAACTGAACGCACTCTGGATGCCCTGCGGGATCTTTCCAGTCCCCGTGCTCTGGTAATACGTGATGGTCATGAGGAGAGGATTGCAGGTAGAGATGTGGTTACCGGTGATATCATCATCCTCAAGGAGGGTGACCGGGTGCCTGCTGATGCCGTGATATTATCTTGCACTAACCTTCTCGTCAATGAATCCCTCTTAACCGGGGAATCGGTTCCCGTGCGCAAAGTACAGTGCGGAGAAGTGATGGAAATGCATCCTCCGGGCGGTGATGGTCTTCCTTCAGTTTACTCAGGGACCCTGGTGGTGCAGGGGCAGGGTGCTGCCCAGGTGATGTCCACTGGTCTTAACACTGAAATGGGACATATAGGTAAAAGGTTACAGACTCTTGAAACTGAAGACACTTCCCTCCAGAAGGAAACACGGATATTGGTGCGTAATTTTGCTCTGGTAGGAGTTTTCCTTTGTGCAGTGGTAGTGGTGATATATGGTTTCACCCGCACCGACTGGCTTAATGGTTTCCTGGCTGGCATAACCCTGGCCATGGCCATCCTTCCAGAAGAGTTTCCAGTGGTTTTAACCATATTCCTGGCTCTGGGTGCCTGGAGAATATCACAGAAAAAAGTACTCACCCGACGTTCCCATGCCATTCAGGCCCTGGGTTCCACCACAGCCCTTTGTGTGGACAAAACCGGGACTTTGACCCTGAATCAGATGTCAGTTGCTAAGATCATGAATGAAAATGATTTTTACCAGGTAGACCCTATTAAAACCTACCACCTCCCAGGAGAGTTCCATGAACTCATTGAATTCAGTATCCTGGCCAGTCAAAGAGACCCCTTTGATCCCATGGAAAAATCATTAAAGGAGTTTGGAAATCAGACTCTCCATAAAACTGAACATCTACATGAAGACTGGCACTTGGTGCATGAATATCCATTATCCCAGGAACTCCTGGCCATGTCCCATGTATGGCAGTCTCATGATGGTGAAGATTACATAATAGCTGCTAAAGGTGCTCCTGAAGCTGTGGCTGATCTTTGCCACCTACCCCCTGATAAAATAGATAAGTTATTCCAGCAGATATCAACCATGGCCAGTGATGGTTTAAGGATCATTGGAGTGGCCAGGGCTTACTTTAAAAAGGCAGACTTACCTGGCAAGCAACATGATTTTAACTTCGAGTTTTTGGGCTTGGTGGGATTCATGGATCCGGTACGTGAAGAGGTGCCCCAGGCTGTGCAGGAGTGTTACCAGGCTGGTATCAGGGTGGTGATGATCACTGGAGACTATCCTGGAACTGCTAAAAATATTGCAAAGAAAATAGGACTCAAAAAACCGGATAAAGTCATAACTGGGGATGAACTGGAAAAGATGGATGATGACACCCTTTCTGAAAGGGTGAAGGATGTTAACATCTTTGCCCGTATGGTGCCGGAGATGAAGTTACGTCTGGTGGAAGCCCTTAAATCAAACGGAGAAATAGTTTCAATGACTGGAGATGGAGTTAATGATGCTCCTGCCCTTAAATCCGCCCAGATAGGCATAAGTATGGGTGGAAGGGGTACTGATGTGGCCAGGGAAGCATCTTCCCTGGTTTTATTGGAGGATGATTTTTCATCAATTGTGGCTGCGGTGAAGATGGGCCGTCGCATCTATGACAACCTCAAAAAAGCCGTTGCCTACATTTTTGCAGTGCATGTTCCCATTATTGGGATGTCACTTTTACCAGTGGTATTTCAGTGGCCACTGGTTCTTTTCCCAGTGCAGATCGTGTTTTTGGAACTCATCATCGACCCTGCATGTTCCGTGGTTTTCGAGGCTGAGCCTGCTGAGAAGAATGTTATGAACCGGCCCCCGCGTAACTCTTCTGAAACTCTGTTTAACAGGGAAACCATTGGGATGAGCATTTTACAGGGAATAGTAGTTCTTCTGGTGGTTTTAACAGTCTACCTTTTAAGTTTAAATGCCCAGGGAGTTGCCAGTGCTCGGACACTCAGCTACACCACACTGATCTTTGCTAACCTGGCTCTGATACTCACCAACCGTTCCTGGTCCCGTACCATCATCCAAACCCTCAGATCACCCAACAAAGCACTCTGGTGGGTGATTGGTGGTGCCCTGTTATTCCTGGCTATGGTACTCTATTTCCCACCCCTGCAGCAACTCTTCCAGTTCTGCCCCCTTAGCCTGGAGGAGATCCTAATATGCTTCTTTGCAGGTTTTGTAAGTGTGATATGGTTTGAAGGTTTTAAATGGTGGAAAAATAGCATGAAAAACAAATTATAGTCTAATATTGCAGCAGAGACTAATGGTTCTCTTCAACACATTTTTTATGCTTCCACTCACATATTATATTGAGAAAATTAAATTTGAAAAAAATTTCCAAGAAATAAAACATCTAGGAATACCTGAAGATATTTTATTTTAAAATATAATAATTAATTGAGATAAGATTAATCATAAATTATTTGAGGAATCATTTATGAATTACCCCTTCGCCCGTCGTATGAACCAGATCCCCCGATCTTTTGTTAGGGAAATTTTGAAGGTCACTGAACATCCGGATATAATCTCTTTTGCAGGTGGACTTCCCAATCCCCATTCATTTCCTGTTGATGCCATTAAAGATGCAACATCGAAGGTTTTAACAGAAGAAGGAGAAAATGTTCTCCAGTACAGTACTACTGAGGGTTATGGTCCTCTCAGGGAACTCATAGCAGGAAAATATAGTGTTCATGGCCTAAATGTGGATGCTGATGATATCTTGATTACCAATGGCTCCCAGCAGTGCCTGGACCTGGTGGGTAAGGTTTTCTTGGATGAGCAGGATGGGGTTGTTATGGAAAAACCCACTTATCTGGCGGCAATACAGGCATTTGGTTTATATGAACCACAATTTTATTCTGTACCCCTGATGGATGATGGTGTTGATACTGCAGCCCTGGAAAATTTATTGTCATCTGAAAAAGTAAAGTTATTTTACAGTGTTACCAGTTTCCAGAATCCAACTGGGATAACTTATTCTGCAGATAAAAGAAAGGAAGTTGCAGAAATTCTAAAAGAATATGACACTGTTCTGGTTGAGGATAACCCTTATGGGGAGATAAGGTTCATGGGTGAAGATTTACCTCCCATCAAATCATATCTCCCTGATTCTGTTCTTTTCGGGACTTTTTCCAAGATCGTTTCTCCAGGGATGAGGATGGGCTGGATTGTGGCTCCCTCAGAAATCATGGAAAAACTCATCACTGTCAAACAGGCTTCCGATCTTCACTCCAACTACTTCACCCAGAGGGTGGTTTACCAGTATCTCCAGGATAATGATGTGGATAGTCATATTCAGAAGATAAAAGAGTTGTATAAATCCCAGAGGGACCAGATGGTCCAATCCATTAAAGATTACTTGCCTGATGATGTTGAATACACTAAACCCGAGGGTGGTATGTTTCTGTGGGTGACTCTACCACAAGATATGTCTTCTCTGGAGTTATTTGAATATGCCATCAAAGAAAAGGTGGCATTTGTTCCTGGTGATGCTTTCTACACTGATCATCCCCAGCACAATACCATGAGATTGAACTTCTCCAACAGTACCTCAGAACAGATCAAAGAAGGTATGATGAGACTGGGATATGCCATAAGAAAAATGAAAGAAAAAGAATAATCACCGGATTACAGGAAACTCATTGTGAAGGTGGGGGAATTGGAAGTAAGATATATATGCCCATTGATTACGGTAAAGGATATTGAAAAATCCAGAAAATTTTATGTAGAGGTTCTTAATCAGGAAGTTGAAATAGATCACGGGGCTAACCTGGCTTTTAAGGGTGGTTTTGCCATTCACGATATCGACCATTACCAGGGGCTTTTAGGAGATTCTGCACCGGTGAAAACTGATGTTGAAAAGAATTTTATGGAGTTATATTTTGAATCTGAGGATTTAAAGGGGGTTCAAGAAAAATTAGAATCCATAGGTTCTAAATTCATTCACGGTATCCGTGAACAGCCATGGGGGCAGAGGGTGATGCGGTTCTATGATCCAGATGGTTATATCATTGAAGTAGGGGAACCACTGGAATTTGTAATAAGGAGATTTGCTACCCAGTGTCTTTCCACAGAAGAGATATCTGAAAAGTCTTCCATGCCCATTGAATTTGTAAAAAAGGTTCTTGAAGAAAATATTTTAGAGTAAAAAAAACTATTCTACTAAAAACTATTCTACGAAAATAAAGCGCAGGGGACGGGATTCGAACCCGCGCGATCCAAAGGATCATGGGATTAGCAGTCCCACGCCGTACCAGGCTGGGCCACCCCTGCAAATGATTTATCTACTTTTCATGAAATGTATACCAATTTTTAAAAAAGTGGTGATCAAAACATTGTTTAATCTACTATTTAAAGACAAGGATTCACTCACATCTTTTAAATCTGATTTTGTATATGTTAAAACTATCTTTTTATAGTTGTGATCAAACTTTACTTAAAAGTTTAATTTGAAATGGGCACGCTCAAGGGTGGACAGCCCTCGTAACTGATGGTTATCCAGAAACTCAGCTCCGCCCCGTTGCTCCACAAGCATCAGCTGTTCAAAGTAGAGTTGCTCCTTTCCAGGCCTGACCCGTTCCCCTGGTTAAGACAGTTTACTCTGGCCCTCCAGCCAGAACCCTGCCACCACTAATCCTGCGGGACGAGGTTTCTACGCTTAGATCCTGGGCCAGCAACTATTCAAACTGCCGCCCCTTGAACTTCGACTGCACCATATAGGGGATGTGCGCTTACAGAGGACCCCTGACCCTCCAGTCTAGCCCAGTTATTGTTGGTTTTGCTGGTATTTTAAGGTTACGATTTTCAAAATTTCACCATTTTTAAAAACAATGCCCCTCTCATATTCCATATTAATCCACAACATCCTGACATGAATTATTTTTTTTCAGTTTTCGTCTATGTTATGGTGATTTTTTAAATTTAATTAATTATTATCCATTTTTGAGTTTATTGAGTTTATTTTATTTTGTTTACAACTAATAATTCATTTTAGAACAGTTCGTTAATTTAGAAACCGTTTATAACAAAAAATATATTGAACCAATGTCATATACTGTCTATTGATAATAATGCCATGTCGTGATGATTAGAAAAAGTGGAGGGAAATAATGAAAGCAGATGCTGTTAAAATTGGTGAAGGTGTGTACTGGATTGGTGTTATGGATTGGGATATCCGAAGTTATCATGGTTATACTCTGAAAGGGACAACTTATAACGCTTATTTGGTTTTTGGAGAAGATGAGGTAGTTATCATTGATAACACCTATCCTGGCTCTTCTGCACAGTTGTGGGGAAGAGTGGAAGATGCCTTCCAAAAAGAAGGGAGGGAGTTGAAAATTGATGTTATCATTCAGAACCATGTCGAACGTGACCATAGTGGTTCTCTGGGTGAAATTCACAAACGCTTCCCAGATGCCCCTATCTACTGTAGCCAGGTGGCAATTAACGGTCTAAAACAGCATTACCCTTCACTGGAAGATGCGGATTTCCATCCTGTTAAAACTGGTGACTCACTGGAGGTTGGTGGTCGAACCTTTGCTTTCCTGGATGCTAAAATGATTCATTGGCCGGATAGTATGTTCACCCTCCTGATGGATGAAGGTATCCTGTTTTCTAATGATGCCTTTGGCCAGCACCTTTGTTTAAAGGAGCGATATGACCATGAAATTCCAGAATACTTGTTGATGAATGCTGCTCAAAAATTCTATGCTAACCTGGTTACTCCAGCTTCCATGCTGGTGTTGCGCAAGTTAGAAGAGGTTGACAAGTTAGGATTGCTTGACAAGATCAAGATGATTGCCCCAGCCCATGGTCAGATCTGGACTGATCCTGCAAAGATCCTGACTGCTTACAGTAACTGGGCCAGTGGCCAGTGCAAGGATAAAGCCACCATAATCTATGACACCATGCATTACTCCACCCGTATGATGGCCCATGCCCTGGCAGAGGGTCTTATGAGTGGGGATGTGGAGGTGGAGATGTACTTCCTCCATGATGATGAACGCAGCGAAATAGTTAACGATATATTAGAGAGCAAAGCCCTGTTGTTAGGAGTTCCAACCATATTCAATGGCCCCTATCCAAGCTTTGGAGATCTGCTTTACTACTTAGAAGGACTCAGCTTCCAGCGTACCGGGATCAAAAGACTGGCTGCCACCTTCGGGTCCAAGGGTTGGAGTGGTAAAGGTGCGGTGAAAGTTGCTGAAACTCTAGGAAAATGTGGATTTGATATTCTGGACACCTTTGAGGTTACTTATGTGCCCACCAAGGATGAACTAGATAAATGTTACCAGATAGGTCAGGAAATGGCTCAAAAGATCAAAAAAATGTAATTTTATCTATGATTAATGAAAAAATTTCTTATAAATCTTAAAAAACATGATTAGGAGGGGAATTATGAAGTCATTGGAATTTGAAAGTGGTATGGAAAATGAAAAAAAGGTTATGGTGGCTATATTCTGGACTAACCGAAAGGCTGCTAGAACCGAAGGATGTGCTCCTTTTCGGATAAAGAAAATCGAAACTTCGAATGATATCTACACCCCTGATGGGAATAAATTGCTTAAATTGAGTGATGAAATCATGGAAGATATGGTTCAAACCCTTGATGCCGGTAAATCAATCCCTATGGAATTTGGTATTGGAGAAGAAAAATTAAACATCATTCTTGGTGCTGATTCATTTTCTGTTTCCGCAGAAAAAAGTCCAGAGATAGAAGAGGAGATAATTGAAAAACTGGAGATGGAATTTCCCAAGAAGTTCCCCAGTTTATGTGACTCTTTCAAACCCCGGGTAGTTCCTAAGAAATAAATAATTGAATCAGAAATATCCACTATTTTTCTTTTATTACTTATTCTATGCAGATATAATCCAAATTTAAGTCTTATGGGTTGATTTAATCAAAATAACCATCACACAAGTGAAATGGTTTAAATTAAAAAGAACTTCACAAAATTTGACTTTTAAAGTTTAATACACCTTATTATGTCTCCATCAGAAACAATACCCACCAGATCATGATTATCCAGCACTATTAACTGGTTTATGATCCCATCATCTGAACCGTATTCCTGCATCTTGTTCACCGCAGTTGACAGGTCATCTTCAGGCGAGACATATATCACCTGTTCAACCATTACTTCTCCCACTGTGGTTCCTAATTCATATTTATCCAGGATGAGATTATGGCCTAAATCTGTGGCAGTTACTATTCCCACCAGGGTCTCCCCGTCTACTACAGGTAATGAACTTATTTTATGTTTCATCAGCTTTTCAAAGGCAAATACAACATCCTCATTAGGAGGTACAGTTATAACCTTACTGCTC
The DNA here is from genome assembly GCF_017873625.1 of Methanobacterium petrolearium. NCBI lineage: Archaea > Methanobacteriati > Methanobacteriota > Methanobacteria > Methanobacteriales > Methanobacteriaceae > Methanobacterium > Methanobacterium petrolearium. Next base: position 70,759 of record NZ_JAGGKL010000004.1, read on the forward strand.
ATCACATCCTTAACCTTTAGTTTCAACATTGTCTTCACTTCCATAGGTTTTTGTAATTTCTTCAATAATGGATTCAATGGTAGTTGTGATATCTATGTTCTCAATAACTGGCACATGATACTTGTTAGCCTGGCTCTCGAAATATTTATGAGTCCTTCGAATAGCACCGAAATAGTTCATATACCTTTCAAGAGGCCTTCTAGCCCATTGTTGCCTGCATCTCGAGTAGAATCTTCCCTTATGGACTTCTTCATCTTCAAGTGTTAAGATGAACATGTGTACATTGTGTCTGGAAACCAGATCTTCTCTGATGAATCCGGGTACGATGTGAACACCTTCAATAACTATGCTGATACCTTCAGTTATGGAACGTTCAATTACAGCCTCCACACCAACACTCACCGTGTCCACATGGTCTCTGAAACCAATGAGAACCTCATCTAGTTCTGGTGGTGGGGGTATGCGCAGGGAGCGGTAAGCAGTGTAACTTGATTCATACAGTGTGGGTAGAAGTTCCTTAGATGAAGTTTTCCGCATTACCTCACGGATCATGTCCGTGCTGATCATGTTGCGGATTCCCAGACGATTAGCCACCTCAAATGCAATGGAAGAAGTTCCTACTCCTGAAGAACCCCCTACTAGAATTACTAAGGGGTCCTGACACTTTCTGATCCTTTTCCACAAACCATACTGGGATGCTATTTCACTGTCCTCCTCTTTAAGCCTTTGGCGAACGATAGTAACTAGATCATCCAGTTTAATAAGGGTGACACCATCCTTTTTGAGTTGGGCTTCAATCTGTGAAGAGAAGGTGTAAGCTTTATTGGGATCCATCTCTGCACGGGTCAGGGACCTGGCCAGAACACCCTTTGAAAAGGGTTCCCGGTATTTTTTACCACTCACTTCTCCTTCAACCATGATCATTGTTTATCTCACCTCAACAAGGGGGGATCGTGGAAACATAAAAATCAAAATATTATTTGTCAACATCATTTAAAACATTTTCTGTGGTGATTTTTTTATCCCTTAAATAGAGAAGGGTAAATCTCCAACTTAAAGTTTAATAATTCCAGTTTCGATTTTTTCCTCATCAGGAGAATCAGGAATCTTAATTAAACAGGCGTGACCATGGGAAAGTTCTCCCGGGTTTATTATTTGAGTATTTCCTATCTTATCAATGCCTCTGGCTTCATGTATATGTCCACAGATATTTATGGTTGGTTGCAGTTCTTCAATTATTTTACGGAGACTTTTACTTCCCACATGCTCCCCTGAAGGTAACAGGTCCGTTTTGGTGCCATAAGGTGGTGCATGAGTGACAAAAAGAGTTATTTTCTCATTTTTAACACCTTCAAGGGCTTTTTTAGCCTCATCGTAGATCTGAATCTCTTCAAATTCCAGGGGAGTGTTAAACGGTGTTGGATTAGACCCTCCAAAACCACACACTCCTATATTTTTTATCACCATACCCCTGGCGTGGAGGTTTACAGCCTGGGAGTTGTCTATGTTGATATGGAGTGACTCTGGATCGCAGTTACCTGGGATTGCCAGTACCGGGATTTGGAATGAAGAAATTTCATTTAATATGTCCTCCCCTAACTCTGCTGGGCCGAAATGGGTTATGTCACCTGCTATTATTATCAGATCCACCTTGTTATCCTTGAGATAATTCCGTATTGGTTTAATATTTCCATGAAGATCACTGACAGCCAGAATTTTCATTGGCATCCTCCTGTATCACTCTACTCTTTTTTTTATGAAATTTTGTCAAATAAAAGTAAGATTGAACTGTTAAACATTTAAGTAAGTTAACTATTAACATCTGTAGATTCTATTAAACATCTTCTTCCCTTTCTTTCAACTGTTCTTTAAAGAACGATGAAAGTTCTTGAAGACTTTTTTTGAGATTTTCTTTATCCCCATATACTGATATCAGATCATCTTCATCAAACTCAATTATAACATTGTGATACTCGGCTATTTCCTGAACCCTATCTTCGGAGAGTGGTGCTTTGAAGTTAACACGAATCATTGAAAACCCAGAAGGAGCACCAACCACGAACTTGGAATCAGTTTTTTTCTGAGGATATACCACCTCTCCTCGGGAAGCTTTTAACAGTTTATTCATCCATTGAGAACTGTATTCTTCGCCTATACCATCAGCCAGGTTCATTAAGGTATTCTGAATTTTAGTTAAAAATTCATTAATTCTAGCTACTTCAACCTGTCTTTCAGGGTCGGTAGGATCCACCTTGTAAAAATTTATGGTGGTTTTGGCCATCTGTATGTTTTTAGTAACCTCTTTAGGAATTTCTGTTCCTTTTTTCTTAAGATCAGTTAAAAGTTCCACCAAAACCAGCCAGGTCTGTTCGGCAGGTAGTTCATTCATAAGTAACCTTCCAGGACCTGTTTGGAACGGTGATTGAGTTTGGCATCAGCTTCCTTAAGTTCTTCATCGATTTGTTCAAAACTCGTGTATGAGTCTAAAAACAGCACGTGAACACTTTCTGTGCCTATTATATCTAGAATTGCTATATCATCATTTTCATCAAGTGATTTATTTTCTATTGATGCCTTGTACTGTACAAAAGGACCATATTTTTCCGGTAATTCTTTGTATTTGAAAATTCCAGCTAGACTGGCTACGAACAAAAAAAACACCTCTTTTAATTTGGTATTAGATCAATCTTTTCAGAGATCAATCTTTTAGTTAGAATTAGTATTTAATCAGTATTTTGAAAATAAAAAACTTTTCTAAAAAAAAGAAATTAGAGGGAGAATGTGTTTATTCTCCACCGGTTATTTCATCTAAGTAACATTTGTCCAGAGCAGAGTCTGTGCAGATCTGGTGTGCGTCTACGGTTAGTTCTTCTTTAGGCAGTCCCATGGCCATTCCATAGAGTTGTGCCAGGTGGAAGACAGGGATTTCAAAGTCTGTTCCGAATTTTTCATTGACTTCGACTTGTCCCACGTCGAATTGAAGGTGACAGAATGGGCAGACATTTACAATGGCATCTACACCTGCTTCTCTCATGTTGGTGAGTTTTTCTTTGGTGAAATCAGCGGTCACGTCCAGGTCTCTGGATCTTAGGCCACCACCAGCACCACAGCACATCATTTTGTCTTTGTATGGGATTGATTTAGCACCAGTTACTTCCACTAATTCGTCAAGTATGGTTGGTTTCATTGGGTTATCTATACCTATTTCTGCGCTGGGTTTCAGGAAGTGGCAGCCATAGTGTACAGCTACTTTGAGGTTTTCCAGTGGGTTGGTTACTAATTCACCAAGTTTTTCCATTCCCACATCGTTGTAGAGAATTTCTGCGAAGTGTCGTACTTGGATTTCACCTTTATATTCGCGTCCTGCTTCTGCTAAGACTTTGTTGATCTTTTCCTTCATCTCTGCATCTTCATGTAGCATGTGGTTGCTTTCGAATAGAGATCCGAAACATCCATTACATTCAGTCATGATGTCGTTTCCCTGTTCTTCAGCTATGGTGAGGTTTCGGGCAGCGATGGCAGCCCAGGTAGTTCTGTCAAATGAACCAAATACTCCAGGTGCAGGGCAGCATGATGCTCCTTCCATGTCTTTAAGACCTACATCTAGTGCGTCAAAGAGTAATCTGGTGGATTTTTCGATACCTGGGTATCGGTTGTTCATGATACATCCTAAGAAGTATGCAAATTCTTGTTCAGCCATATTTATCACCTTAATCTATTGTTTCTGTTTCCCAGTTGTAGCCTATGAGGTTGTCGAATTGTGTGGCTTTTACTATGGTCTGGACTTCTTCCAGAGCTTCTGGGAAGCTGTGGGTTGTTGGTGGTAGTTCATCTAGGCCCACGCTTTTTCTGAGTTCCTTGGTTTGTGGGTTGATTGGTACACCGTGGCCAGTTTTAATTACGAAACTTCCCACCATTTTGTGTGCTTTTCCCATGTATCCTGCCTGGGCAGCGTAGTTTCGCACGATTTTCACTATGTCCACGATTTTAATACCTCTTGGGCATCTTTCCTGGCATTCGTAACAGGTAGTACACATCCATAAAGTATCATCAGGAATAACATCTTCTTTTAAGCCTATGAGGGATCTTCTAACTAATTGTCTTATCCTGTAAGGGGTTCTTCTTCCTGATGGGCATGCAGCAGTACAGGTACCACATTGGAAACATATTCCAAGTGATTCTCCACCAGCATCGATTATTTCCTGTTTGAAATTTTCATCTATGTCTGCTCGGGTTACTATGGCTTCATCCTTTTGCAGTAAAGTCATACTCTCACTCCTTTCTTTTTTTGGCTTTTTTTCTGATTTAACTGGTTTTTCAGCTTCAGCCTTTTCCGGTTTCTTTTCTTTTTTGGTCTCTGCTTTTTCTGCAGCAATTGAGTCTTTGGTTTTCTCTTCTGCCGGTTTATCTTCTACTTTTTCCGGCTTCTCTTCTGCTGGAACTTCGTTGGCTTTCTCTTGTGCTCTGGTTTCTTTTTCTTCAACCGGGGGCTTGTCTTTTTCTGATTTCACTGCTTCTTCTTTCTTTTCCGAATCATCTTCGCCACTAAATACGTTTTTCAAGCGTTTTAAAAAGCTCATTATCTTCACGCCCCGGTCATCCTACGGTTCTCTTGTAAAACCATGTGATTTCCAGTTCAAAATCTAGAGACCAGTATATATAAAGGTTGCTAAAAATTCACTTAGTGTCACCTTTTAGGTTACAGTAGTTTACTTCTGCTGATTTTTTTTTACTGTCTTAACCTGTCACATGTAAAAATGGGAAGAACTTTTCACGGATCGAACAACATATAATAGTACTAATAAATATCTCAATTAAACAAATCAATTAAATCATGTGTAAGAATGAGCAAACCACAACTTGATGTTAAAAGAATCTATGCCACTATTACAGTGGCATTTGCCTGGCTGCTATTTATGGCCCTGTGGCTTTTCTACTATGCCACTAATTACAATCTGATCCAAAACTTGGGCATTGGACTGGCCTTTCTGGTGGTAGCAGGAATAATCATTGGGGTAATGTGGGTGCCTTGGGCCATGAAGCAGGAATCAGCATGTTAGAGATAAAACTACACGACGGACCAGCCCGACAGGGCAAATATCAGGACATTGAAACACCAAATATTTTAAGATCAATCCAGGAATTAATGGTTGATGATGAACCCATGCCCTATGATGTTCCTAAAGAATTGGCAGAATGGTCAGTTCAAAATACCCTTAAAAAAGCTGAAAATGGAAAGGGCCTTGCTGTTATACACGGGTCTAAATATGTTAATCTTCGCCTTGAATGTGCTAATGCTCTTGAAAAAATGGGTTACCGCCTTTTCCTAGTGGCAAACTCTGAAGAACTTCTTAAAAGACCCCGTGATCTTTTAAAGATCATTATTAATCTCAGGGAGAATATGAATCCTAATTCAGCACTATTTTTCCCCTTTGCCAAGCTGGAATTCATACCCCTCTTGGTGTATCTGGGAGTGGATTTATTCAGCCTGACAACTGCAGATTTTTATGCCCAATTAGGAGTGATGATGACCCCCTGTGGTAATTATGATCTGAGAGAATATCCCTTGTATGATCTAAATCCAGAAGAACTCAAAGAGTACAACAGGAATTCTCTGGATTTTGTTTTAAGAGAGGTCAGAGCACATGTGCAGAATGGTACTTTGCGTAATTTAGTGGAAGAAAGGTGTTGTTCTTCTCCTGAGGCTATGTCTGCTTTAAGGATCCTGGACAGAGACTATGAATATTTCCTGGATAAGTATACGCCATTGTACTAACCCCACAATCATTATGCAGTTTACCTACTCTTTTTGACTCTGTCCATTTGATGCATAAAAATTAATTTTTTAATCAAAATTCTTTCATAAATCACAATTTTTTTTAATCACAACTCTTTCTTAACAGATTCAACTAGGTAATGGTATCTGCCAACTTCTTCAGTTCCACCAATGGTGAATCCATGTTCTTCCAATATTAACTCCACATCTTCAGGACTCAAACGGACATCAAAAGATGGTCCAGGTGGTCCCTCAACTTTGTCAAATTCCACCACAGCAAAGGTGCCTCCTGGCTTTAAAATTCTTTTTATCTCAGTTAAAACCGGTATTAACGTTTTTTCACTGGCAAATCCGTGAAGAACGTTGACCATGACACATTTATCAACAAGATCATCGTCTAAAGGGATACCAACAGTCATGTCTGCCTGTATCACTTCCATGTTTGTTATCTCATTTTGACTAGCCTCTTTTCTGAGACTATCAAGGCTGGGTTCATATGCGTCCAGTGCATAAACCCGTCCACTAGATTTAACTATTTTTGATGCGGCCAATGATATGTAACCATCCCCGCAACCAGCATCCAAAAATTTATCACCATTTTCTAACCCAATTGACTCTAGAATACGGTTAGCATCCAGAACACCACGGGAAGATTTACCATGATGTTTGTGGGTATGTTTTTCTGTTTGCATGTTCATCAATCTCCAATATTTGATTCATTAATATTTTTTTTCAAAGTTTACATTGATTTTATGTTGGTATTATCAATTTTCAGCCCTCAACCTATTTCTCGAAAATAGTAGAATTCCAACAATAAAGAGGATGATGGTTAAAATTAAAGCCCATCCCACCTGGTAGGCTATGGTGTCCCATCCACCCCCAAAGGTAAGAGTGGATCTGAGGGCATTTAGAACATGTGTCCAGGGCAATAGATCATAAATCTGGAAGGGTTGTCCCCATATATTGGCTATTATCACCTGTGGGAGTTGGAAGAAAGCTCCAACCAGAAAACTGGTGGGCACACATATCAGAGTTGCCAGGTTGGCAGCCTGACGGTCATTACGGGCGAATGCTGCTATAATCATCCCTAGAGATACTGAGGCTATTCCTCCAATGATCCCTACAAACACCGCCAGGAGGAGTGTATATAATCCACCCTGCCAGTGAAATCCTATTAATACTGCCACTGTCAGGAGAATGACTACCTGGGCAGCTGCTACCAGTGACCATGGTAACAGACCTCCAAATAGAAGGTCGAATGATGTCATTTTGGATAATTTTAGTCGTGCCAGGGTGCCTTTTTCCACTTCTCTGGTGAGAGCTGCTGCCACGGTGGTGGTGAGAAGTAGAATTGCAAAAACGATCATCCCTGGAGCCATGAAGTCAAAGGTGGTAAATGAGCCTGTGCCTGGGATGGCTTCAACCTGGCTGGAAATATAATTGTTGGCATCAATACCCGGACTTCCACTGGAAGCACTCTGTATTTGGCTGACGACTTTATCTTTATACTGTTCTAAAACACCGGCCAATATTCCCTGGCTAACACCAAATCCCACATATCCAGTATCTCCCCTGATAATTATGGTTGAAGTCACATTGGGTGATGTTGATGTGGAAGTGCTAGTTAATACCTGTTGCTGTAGAGTGCTGGTAATCAGAGAAACTACAGATTGTGAGAAGTTTTCTGGTATGATGAGCTCGGCATCAACATCCCTCTGTTTAAGTTTGTTATCTGCATCAGTTTCCGTAGTTTTAGTGACGTTGAAAATGTGCACATCTGTGTTTTCGTACTTGGAATCCTCTAAGATTTTGGTCATATTATTACCAAAATTCATATGTTCCCCTGTTGAGGGCATGGTAGCGCCTTTATCATAGTTAACAACCGCTAAGTTGTGGGGCTGGTTACTCTCACCCATTCCTCCAAAGGCAAATCCAAACACTAGCATGAAAAATAGTGGGAACAAAAGAATCATTGCCAGACCTCTGCGGTCGCGTATGAGTTCTTTGAAATCTTTTTTGGCTATGCTGATGAACTTCATTTTTACTCCCTCAAACCGGTTCCAGTTAACTCTATGAAAACATCTTCTAATGTGTTTTGTCGCATGGAAAGGTCAACTACACGAACTCCAAGAATTTCCACCTCAGCCATTATCCTGGGAAGTTTTCCAACAACATCCAGGGCCCGGATATTTATCTGACCATTCACTTCGACAACAGATTGAACATCTTCCAATTTTCTAACTGCAGTGATCACTTCCTGATTCTTTTCAGGGTCTGAGATCTTCATTTCCACCACATCTCCCTCTCCTATTTCCTTCTTGAGGTTGGAAGGTGTGTCCAGTCTGAGCAGTTTTCCATGGTCAATGATGGCAACACGATCAGAAAGTCGGTCTGCTTCATCCATGAGGTGAGTGGTTAATATGACAGTTTTTCCCTCATCATCACGCAGACTGCGGATGTAATTCCATAAAACCCGGCGTGATTGAGGATCTAGGCCTTCTGAGGGTTCATCCAAAACCACGATTTCTGGTTCGTGAACCAGTGCCATTGCCAGGTTCAAACGGCGTTTCATACCTCCAGATAGTTGTGTGACCACGGTGTCTGCCTTGTCTGTTAAAAAAAGATCATCTAACAGTTTTTGAACCCTTTCATTTAGTTTATCCTTGGGTACTTCGTACATATCTCCAATAAGAGTCAAACTTTCCTTGCAGGTTAGATGTTCCCATAGTACCAGTTCCTGGGGGCATATTCCAATGGTTCCCTTCTCTATCTTCTGCACTTCTTCTTCATCAATGAATACCTGTCCACTGGTGGGGCGTAGGAGTCCCACCATCATGCTGATGGATGTGGTTTTCCCTGCTCCGTTGGGTCCCAGGAATCCGAAAACTTCGCCACGATTTATTTTAAGGTTGAGTTTCTCCACTGCCCTGAAATCGCCAAAATCTTTGGTGAGGTCTCGAGCTTCCATAATAACTTCATTCATGTTATTACCTCTAAATTAAGCCTCTAATTAGTGATTGATTAAATAAATTTCAACAATTCTACCACCATATTTATTCTTACAACTTGATAAGAACAAATTCAAATCTTCTAAGGTTTGGATATTATTACCAAACTCAATTACCAAACATTCCATAATATCTAACTCAGACTATATTTAACTCTATTAATGACTGTGAATATATACTAAAGATACTGGTGATATTTTATGATCGATAGAATTGAAGTTAGCATGATTAATGAATCCGTGCACAACTTCCGTAAGGGAGAGTTTGGAGTGGAATCCATCGAAATCCATGAAAAACGTGGTTTAATAGAAATAATTTATGTATCTCAAGAAACCGGGACAAAAACCGTGTTAATTCCACTGGAAAATGTTGAAAAATGCGAATTCATCCGTAAACTAGATTTAAAGGGAGATTAATTGAATGTTCTCCTGGATTGGAAAAAAATAATAATCCACTGAACCGGAAAGAAAGAAACGAGAAAAAACAAAAAAAGCATCAAATCAGATAGAAGGTTCATCAGGCAGTGTTTCAGGATTTATTTTGTTTGTGCTTAAAATTTGTTCAGATAGTACTTGGAATATATTGCACCTAACGGATTATGGGCCAGTACCCTGTCCTTAACAGCCAGAGTGGTTACCGGTGCCTGGGAATGTTCTGTGAATAATATGTCATGGCCTATGCAGAGTCCAATTATAATATTAAGATCTGTATCTTTTTCATTTAGGACTGTTGCCTGACCAATAGGGTTACACATTGATTCTCTACGTTCGTTATCTATTTTTTCCAGCTGGAAATCTTTTTTATTGATCCCACATACTTTACAACATACAGAATATACTTTAAAATGTTTTTTGAAGATTGAATGAAGTATATTTGCTTCTTCTTCTAAACCCACACAGAATGCCAGTCCTATCTTTTTATACTTCATCATCTTTGAAAAGATGATTATTTCTTCTATACGGGTTTTTTCCATGTAATATCTGGATTCTATGGCAGTAGATTTTTTCAATACATCGATTTCATGTTCTTTGTACAGTTTTTTAACTTCTTCTTTGATATCCAAACAGTCTTTTCCATTATAACAATCTTTCTTCTGGCAGGAAGCACAATTCAACCCATTCATCTCCTTTTGATTTATAAAACGTTGTTAAATTTGAAATGATGAAAAAATTATCAATGGTTTCTAATCATCATCTCATTTTAATAATTCATGATAATTTTAATGATTTTTAATCTGAATCCATGACAATTCTAATAACTCTTAATCTAAATAATCCATGATAATTTTAATGATTGTAACTTTAATAATTCCTAATGATTAGTTCCTTTATTTCTCCTCTCCGGGATGTTTTGGAATTTATGTTGCGCTTGGCAAGAACTCTTTGTATGTTATATCCATTATACAGTTCATCAAAGAAGTTATCATTAATATCATGGTTTTTAGGGTCACTGTTGCTTAGAATAAGATTTGATCCATTTTGATCCATCTTTTTGTAGAATTTTGCCAGTTTCATCTGGTCTTCATCATCAAAACCTTCACTGGAATATCGAGTGAAGTGTGAGGTACTGTTGAGTGGCCTATAGGGAGGGTCCAGGTACACTAAAGTGTCTTTTTCTATAAATTCCTCAGCACGGGTGAAGTCTGCACAGAGAAGCTCTGTTTTTTTAAGGGCCTGGTGCACATACTGTAAGTTTACTTCATCACAAATGGTAGGATTCTTGTACCTGCCAAATGGTACGTTGAACTCACCATTACTGTTGGAACGAAAAAGTCCATTGAAACAGGTTTTATTGAGGAAGATCAAATAAGCTGCCCTGTGGATCCATTCGGGAACATATTTATCGTAATCAATTACATCCATCTGCCGATTGTAAAGACTTCGAATATGATAATAATTCTCTTTCCTGCTTTCTTCTGATTTACGGAGATGTTCATCCTCCATATCATTTAATTTGTCAATTAATTTAAGATGATCATCCTGGAGAACCCGGTAGGTTAAGATGAGTTCTGGATTGATATCAATGAGTATGGAATGTTTAACCTGGTAATTCCGTTTTAAAAAAAAGAACATTGCCCCCCCACCTACAAAAGGTTCCACATACTTTTCAATAATCCCACTATTCAATATAGATTGAGGTAATCTTTTTTCCAACTCTAAAAGGAGTTGGGTTTTGCCACCTGCCCATTTGAGGAAGGGTCTGGGAACTTTAAAATTTTTGGATGAAATTTTTACCATTTTTATCCTTATTGATTTGATTTTAATTGTCTAAATTTTATCAAAGGCCATCTTCAATCTTGAACCTTCAAGTGATAAACTATTGATTTTTCACTATTTATTGGTCTTCTAAAATATTTTCAGGTGCACCACCCAAAATAACAAGTCCTTCTGCCTCTAAAAAGTGTAAATCAGCTGGAATTATAATGCAATGAAGAGGCCCTCCAAAATCTTCTTGCACCAAAGTCTTTATTGGACCTGCTCTAACCAGAGGTTTCCTGGAACCTGCACGGGCAATCACCACAGACAAGGTATCATCAGATATTAATCCTTCATTCCGTGCATCTTCAACACGCAGAAGGTACTCAAGACCCTCGTTTGCAGTCATATAATAATCCCTATGTGCCTGGATATCAAGTAAAACAAGCGTATGTAGGCCCATCTTTTTATTTTCCTGTATAACCTGATAGGGAGAGTGGGGGAAGTAGTTTTCTTCTGGCCTGGGTATAGTTGTGACTTTACCAAACTTATATGCCTGCAAACCTGCAATACCAGGGGCTGCTGAGAGTATGGATGATGAATGGATAACTACGGTTTTTATTCCTTTTTTATGGGCTTCCATCAGGATATCTGAATGAGTGGTAGCCATTAAAGGGTCACCTGCAGTTAAAAATGCTATATCTTTATTTTCAGCTTGTTTTAATGGCAGAACATCTTCTTCAACTTCTTCCCTGGCCAGTATATTGATCTGCACCCCTGCCAGGTTTTCCAGGGATTTTAAATCCCCACCAAATAGGCGAGCCGTGTAAAATTCAGCGTAAACCACATCTGCAGATTGAATGGCTTCAAGACCATTTATGGATATGTCTTTTTCATCATAGAGTCCCAGTCCAACCAGGTAGAGCATTCTTTTCACCTTCAACATCTAATTATGAGGTGGAGGGTTTATAAAATTTTATTTTAAAGACTAAAAATAAATGATAATAGGTACAATAACAGATGAAAGAACATAGTAGAGGAATTCCATGATCGGGTTAAAGGTCCCTAAAAAAGAAACAAATCATATCCGCCTTAGTCTACAGGAGAAATCTCTTCTTAATCATGACTGGAGGATCAAACGTTCAGAAGATTACGTGTATCTCCCTCTAAATCAAAGACCTGATGATAAATTTTTAAAGGAATTGGGCCTTATAAGGGCCGATATTGTGGATACTGATTTTGAAGAACATAAAAAAAGACCCCGTAGCATGGAAGATTACCTCAATGGCAGGATCCCCCCTGAAAAGATGGATGAATTCAAAAAATCCTTTGACATCATAGGGGACGTGGTGATCCTGGAGATTCCCGATGAATTGGAAGATGAAAAATATCTCATTGGAGAGGCAGCCCTTAAATTCACCAAAAGAAAATCTGTTTACCGCAAAAAAAGTAAAATAAAAGGTATTGTTCGCACCCGTGAACTGGAACACCTTGCTGGAGAAGACCAGCCAGTGACCATTCACAAAGAGTATGACTCCCATATAACGTTAGATGTTAAAAAGGTTTATTTCAGCCCTCGTCTGGCCACAGAAAGGAAGATCGTAACTGATCAAGTGCACGATGGGGAAATAATCATTGACATGTTTGCCGGAGTGGGACCCTTCTCTATCAACATCGCCCGGAGACGTAAAGTCCAGATATATGCTGTGGATATCAACCCCCATGCAGTAAATTATCTTGAAAAGAATATCACTTCCAATAAGCTTAAAGGACAGATCAAACCCACACAGGGAGATGTTGCCGAAGTATTAAAAAATCTCAACCTTGAGGTGGATCGGATTATCATGAACTTGCCCGGTACTGCCTACGAATTCCTTCCCATAGCAATCAAACACATTAAACCAGGTGGAACACTTCATTATTACCAGTTCAGCCGTGATTTTGAAGATCCAATAAAAAGAGTGAAACAAGCCGCACAACCCCGCCATGTGAAGATATTAGATAAGAGGAAAGTGAAATCCAGGAGTCCTGGTGTGTGGCACGTTGCAATTGATGCTAAAATTACATGATAATTAGTATGTCAGGCCATCAAAAAGGATCCACAATTCCCTCTTCAGTTATGATCCCTGTGATCAGGTCACTGGGCACCACATCAAAGGAGGGATTCCTCACTTCCGTTCCTATGGGAGCTGCCTGACAGCCAGCAAAACTCAAAACTTCAAAAGTATCTCTTTCCTCAATTTCTATATCATAAATACTACTTTCATAGTCAAAGGTGCTCTTGGGCGCGGCTACATAGAATGGTACGTTGAAACGTTTGGCTGCCAGTGCCACCATCAATGATCCTATCTTGTTGGCTATTCCTCCCTTAGCCACACGATCAGCACCAATAACCACTTTATCTATTTGACCTTCCTGCATCAGACGACCAGCAGCACCGTCAACAATGAGTTTTACTGGAATGTTTTCCTGCTGCATTTCCCAGACACTTAACCGGGCTCCCTGAAGTACTGGGCGGGTTTCATCGCAAATAATATTGATATTTTTACCTTCATCATTAGCTGCCCTTATAACTCCCAGCGCAGTTCCATAATCCACACAGGCCAGTGCCCCGGCATTGCAGTGGGTTAGGATGGTGTCACCATCATCAATTACTGTGGCTCCATGTTTTCCCATGCGCCGGTTGGTTTCCATATCCTCCTCATACATCAGTAATGCTTCTTTGAGAGGGTCATCAGACGCCATGACCCTGTCAACAGCCCAGAAGAGATTCACTGCTGTGGGTCGTGCGTTTTTCATGTCAGTGGCTGCTTTTTCCATATCTTCATCAGCAAGGTAGGCTAATGCCATTCCAAAGGCTGCTGCCACACCTATGGCTGGTGCTCCCCTGACCACCATTGTTTTAATGGCAGTTATAACATCCTGATAGGTTCCACAAACTAAATATTCTGTCTCATGAGGTAGAATTGTCTGGTCTAAAAGGTAAAGAAGATCATCCTTCCAGTACATGGTTTTCATGCTAAAACACATCCTTTACAACAAATTAAATTTTATATTCAAACACATCCCCTATAAGAAATTAAACTTGTAATCAAAGAAGGATGGTATATGATAATTTGATATTTGATTATTAAAAAAAGTTTATAAGGGATTTTTTTTTAGCAAATTAAAATCCCTAACTATTTTAAATCCCTAATAATGGCTGGCTGGTGTCATATCAAGGTGTTTGTCATCTTTCCCTGGTACTCCATAGGCATCTGCCCGGCACTGGGTGCAAGCCCTGAACACCGGTAAAATTTCCTCAACTTTATCTCTAACTTTGGAAAGATCATCACAACCTGGTCGTGGATAGTCCTTCATTTTATATAGTGGTATGAGTGGTATGATGTTCATCAGGTTAGCACCACGTTTTTTAACTTCTCGAGCAATATCTGGGATGTGTTCATCATTTAATCCCGGAATGAGGACACTGTTAACTTTTACCACCACCCCCAGTTTGGCTACTTTCTCTATTCCTTCCAATTGTTTCTGGGAAATTAGTTTGAATGCCTCTTCCCCCTCATAGACTTTCCCATCATAGATGGCTCGAGAATAGATCTTTTTACCGATTTCGGGGTCTACAGCATTGACAGTTACGGTGATGGTGCTGACGTTGGCTTCAGCAACTTCTTCTGCCATATCGGCCAGTAAGAGTCCATTGGTACTCATACACTTGATGAGGTCTGGGAATTTTTTGTCGATTATCCTGAAAAATTCCAGTGTTTCAGGGTTGGCCAGAGCATCTCCTGGCCCAGCCACTCCCACCACACTTATAGGCATCTCTTTGGTAACTTTCGCCACATGGGCAACTGCTTCTTCCACAGTCATGACCCTGGACGAAACTCCAGGTCGCATTTCACATTTGTTTATTTCGCGAGTGCAAAAGTTGCACTGAATATTGCAGCGAGGTGCTAGGGGTAGGTGAACTCTTCCTACCTTATCATGCATTTTTTCATTGAAACATGGATGTGCTCGGGTTATATGGGCAAATTTAGATTCATTCATAGAATTTCCTCCCTAACTTATGAAAAACTTAAGATTTCTCCTTTTTTAAGGGTTTGTCTTTCTTTTTCTTTGCAGGGGATTTGGGGTCTGTTACTTCATATAATTTTTTAGTTTCTTTCATTTCTTTAATAATTTCCCTGGTTTTTTCAAGGTATTCTTCTTTAATATATTCATCAGAACAGGTCAAAGCTATGATATTACCTTCAGAGAAGTGTTCCATTACCCTGAAACCTTCAGGAACTATGCGAAACAGGGCATCATAGATCTTCTTTTTGAGATCTTCCTCAGGATCATGTACCACCAGTCCCTCCAGTTTGATCTGAGGATCATCAATTATAACCTCATATCGGCTGGGCTGGTGTATTTTGTTTCTTCCCTCAATTTCCCAGAGTTTTTTAAGAAGTTCAGGAAGATAATTCTCATCTTCAATCCTGATGAATGCCTCATTAGCCTCAGCATCGTATTTATATTCTGCAAAATCATCTAAAAGTACGGGTGGGGCTGTTTTTTGGTACTGGATGGCAATGATGAAAATTGGATCACGAGGATCAATGTAAATCCGAACATCTTTTACAGCCCGGACAATTTGAACATCTTGTAATATTTGCCGAAGGATCATGTCATAGACTTCTCGTCCACTTTCATCGTAGCATTCTACCTGCATTTACATCCTCCTACAAATTTTTAGCTCCGAATTCCTTCGTGTCTCCCAGCCCAGATACCAGTAATGCAGCACCCACTGCTCCAATATGCTGTGAGTTTTCAGGTACAATTACTTCCATTCCACCCAGGACCGTGCTAACCGCTTCCACCAGTCCACCTATAAGACTAGTTCCACCAACCTGAATAAGAGGTTCTCTCACATCGATCTCCTGGAGTTGCTGTTCATAAACCTGTTCTGCTACAGAAAGACATGCTGCAGCAGCCACATCTTCTTTGGTATTTCCAGCTGCCAGGGATGTTACCAGGTCTTGAATTCCAAATACAATGCAGTAACTATTTAATAATGATTTTTTGAAGTCTCCTTTAAGTGCTAAAGGTCCCAGTTCGCTGATGTCCACGCCTAAACGTCGTGCGGTGATCTCAAGGAACCTTCCAGATGCACCTGCACATATTCCTCCCATTGTAAAGTTATCAGGAATTCCATCGTTAACTGTAATGACTTTGTTATCCATACCACCAATATCTAAAACCGTGGCTTCCCCCCTTTGGTGTCCTGCCAGGTAAACAGCCCCTTTAGCATTAATTGAAAGTTCTTCCTGGATAAGGGCCGCATTCAGGTGTTTGCCAATGTTGAGTCGACCGTATCCTGTGACTCCTACTCCTTCCACATCGTCATATTTGTAACCAGTGCCCTGGAAGGCTTGTTCCATTCCTTCCTGGGCACTGGCTATTACATCAGTGGTAGGCAGCCATCCTGAGCCTATGATCTTATCGTTTTCCATTAACACCACTTTGGTGGTGGTGGATCCTGAGTCAATGCCCAGGGTGAGTCCTTCCTGTTTTTCCCGGGCCAATAAACTTTTTCTGGCCACTATGGTAGAGAGGGCTTCCATTCTAATGAACAGTTCATCAGCCTTGGTTCTCTCGGTGAATGAATAGGTGACCACAGGGAGGTTAGTGTTCTGCTGTATGAATCGTCTTACTTCATTTCTAACCAGTGCTCCTTCTGCACAACGGAAACAGGTGGCTATGAAAACAGCATCAGCATCTGATTTGCCTTCCGCCAGGGACATGGCTCTGGCTATCATTAATCGTATGCTGCTTGATGCAGCGTTGAACCCAAATTTATGATAGGCCTCATCTATGTAGTCTAAATCTGCTTCAGGAATGATTATTTCCGCTCCGAAGGTGGCTGCTGCTTTTTCTATCTCTTTTTGCACTCCACTGTACTCGGTTCCGCATGAAATTTGAGCTATTTTAACCATGGTTATTCCTCCCCTTGTTCCTTGGTTTTATCATCTTCCCATTTAGAATCTTCTGATTGGTCTGATTGGTCTGGTTTTTCCAGTTCATCCAGGAAGGTGTTGATCTTGTTAATCACTTCCATGGTTTCTTCCCGGGTTTCAGGATAATGTATTTCCAGTACTGGGATGCCTCTCTTGCGTAGGCAGTACATAGAAAGTTCGTTGGTACGGGCACATCCAATACATCCGAAACCATAGGGGGCGTCCTCCATTATTATAGCTGCTTCGGCTTCATCGATTATTGGCCCGAATATGGCCATCCTACCCCTCACACCAGAGGGTACTTCAATGGCTGCATACTTAAGGCCTTTTATAGGTTCTTCCTCAGTGATGTTGAAGGGTGGGGAGTCTATTTCAGGGTCTGTGACTTTTTTTCGCATTTCTTTCTGGATTACTAAAGGTTCATGACCTCTCCGTTCCACCATATCCGCCAGTATCAATGAATTAGGTGGGAAAACAGCTATTTTCACTTTAGACCACCTCTTGAATCGTTAAGTTCTTCTGGTCTTTTGGTAATTTCAATTATATCACTGTAAATGCCCTTGGTTATGTCCACCACCCCCATGGCAGCTATGGTTTGTCCTTCTTCAATTATGGGAACCACAACTACAGGTGTGCCCTGGTATGCTCCTTTTTTGGGAATTATCTGGATTTGTTTACCTGTTTTTATCACTTCTTCCAGTATTGGGCCAGTATAATTGTAATCTAAGACTTTTCCTTCTTCAATACGGACACCTGGATTATTGCTGGTGCGCATGGTGAATGGTAGTCCGTTTACCAGTTGGTGTATGGCAATGGCAATGGTTGCTATTTCTTCTCCAGTTGATGATGCATTGATATTCATTTTTCACACTCCTGGGCAATTTTTTGGAAATCTTCAGGGCTGATTTTTTCAGGTTTTTTTAAGGAAACCTTTTCAGGGTTTTCCAGAGCATCACAGACATATTCTAATAGTTCATATTCCTTTTCTAATTGATGGAATCCTTCCCTGGCTGCTCCTCTTTTAGCACGGCATCTTCGAGGGTCTCCTGGTGGGAATCCACGGTCTTTTGTAAAAATGTTGGATGGATCCAGATCTCTTATTTTTTCAACAGCATCCATCACCACTTCCTCATTTCCATGTATTAGGGCTCCGTAACAAGTGGATTTGATGGTTAGGGGGAGTTCCAGCATGTGTAACTTCCCTGCCAATTCACTTGAACTTAATTGGGCTTTAGGTCCTAATACAATCATTCTGGTGACTTTATTATCCTCTGATGATATTTGATTATTTTCTGGTGACATAAACTGTGTCCCCCTCCTTATATTTCTCCAGATGTTCCATTCCTTTTACCACTCTACCAATTATATTGGTTCCCTGAAATGGTTCTCCTGTTGGGCCAAATTCCTCGTTGTCCTCGAAACGTACCCCTACCATCCCAATATGACGACGGGACATGTTGGTGACTCCAATATAACCTGCCTTCACCTTGCCTTTAGGAGTGTTTTCAGGTATCAAACCCTTAGATTCTTTGGGAACGGCTTTAAACATCAATAGTTTCATCCCTGGAAATGCAAAGTGGACGTTTAATGATCCTACCGGTGAATCCAACAGTCCAGTGATTTTTTGGAAGTACCATGTTGAACGTGGTGCCTCCTGATCCAATTCCAGATGCACCAGATCTTCTTTAAGTATTCCAAATGTTTTCACTTCTCCTTGGCCAATGATATCCATAGTGTAATGAGGTTCCTGTCGTACCACCACTGCGTTATCATCATCCAGTCCTTCACGGATTTGTTTAACACCATTTTCCTTTAGAAATTCTTCTGCCTCTTTTTGAGTCATGGCAAGGGTCATTACCCTGCCAGGATAGGTTTTAAATGTTACATCATCACCGTAACGAGCCATGTCCAGTAATTCCATGCCTTTCTCCACTTTTCCCAGTACATTATGAGATGGAGTGGAAACACGGTCCTCTCTATAAATGTAAACACGCCCTACGCCTTTTCCTGTATTACGAAGGGTTATAGTTCCGCGTTTTCGTTGATCTATCTGTTCCGTTTCTTTATCTAAACCTTGCAAGGCATAAAATCCGGCGAATGAATTGGAATCATAATCAACACGGATTTTTCCTGATTCTTGCAGTGCATAGAAATGTTCCACGGATTGGGGAGATTTAGGATTGGGTTTGACTTGTACGTAGGTGAATATCTGGTTTCCTTCTTCTAGAAGGGTTTCCAGGTTGGTGATGGCAGCGCTTTTTATTATGTTCTCTCTTTCCATGACTGGTTTTATCTTTAGAATCTCATCGTCATCAGTGAGTTTTAGGATGGTTCTTTTACCACCCACCACCCGTGCAAAGATTCCCCTGTTTTCTTCAGGTGCGCCGTATGTAGCTTTATGGTCTGCTTTGATAAGTATGATGTGGGTGGCATCTGAAGTGAATCCTGAGAGGCTGAAAAGTACATCCCAACGATGATAACGGCATTCTTCTCTACTCGGGATTAATTCTGTTTTTATAGGTCCAACAGCCACTTCTTGAGAGGTAATCCAGCGGACACCCATCTTAGAAAATTCATGGTAATGGTTTTTCCATGTTTCAACTAAACTTTCCGGTGCATCAGCAGCTATTTCAATGATAATGCTTCCCTGGTTGGTTTTTATTTTATACTTGTTGACATGTCGTTCAACTTCTTCAGTACCCTTAACCAGACCCAGAACACATCCGGGAATGTAGGGTGCTCCCACAGCGTTTATTGCATCCTGTATTGTTGAACCTTCAGCAAGATCTACTTTTTCTCCATTGACCTTTACCCTCATTAAATTACCCTCCTAGGGCCTTTCCTCCTGTATTCCCATAATTTTATCGGTATAAAAATCAAAAATAATCTCTTTATCCTCACCAGATGTTAAATAAAGTTTTTTATCCGATGTTATGCTGCCCACAACCCTGGTGGTTATATTAACCTTTTCCAAAATTTTGATAACGTCTCCAACTTTATCTTCCTCTGCTGTAAGCACGAAACCCGCCCCAGGGTAAAGTTTAAGCCAATTTTCCCAAGTTACATCAGTGTTTCTAGGTATCAGCTCCAGTTGGACTGTTGCACCTACATTAGATGCTTCTAAAAGCATTCCCAGAGTCCCTATTGTGCCAGGGTTACTTATGTCCTTCCCAGCACTTACCAAGTGTTTACATGCAAGTTCATTCATGGCCTTGATTTGCGCCTGGACCAGTTCTGCACTTTTCATGGTGGTGGTATCCCAGTTCAGGTGAAACTGTGGATGTACGTTCCCATCCAGGTCAATTGCCACCAGGACTTTATGTCCGGGTCTGGCACCACAACTGGTGATGAGATCTTCACGGTTCATAATTCCGGTTATGGACACATCAAGGGAATTGTAGGGTGCATCTGGGTGCACATGTCCCCCCACCATAGGCACTCCGAATTTTTTCACTCCTTCGTTGATTCCATCCATGATCTGGGCACATATGTCTTCATTCTGGGTGGATAAGACATTGGTCATTCCTAATGGTATTCCGCCCATGGCTGCGATGTCATTTACATTTACCAGAACAGAACAATACCCAGCCCACCAGGGGTCGGCTTCCATTAACTTTCCCCACATTCCATCGGCAGCCATGAGCACCACCTGGCTGTTTCCAATTTCCAGGGCTGATGCATCATCACCAAACCCTAGAACTGTTTTTCCAGATATATTGTAAGTTTCTTCCAAAAGACCAGTTACATCTTTTATCAGATTTTTCCGGGTAATTCCCTCAAAATTTCTTATAGAATCAATCAATGGTTTTAAATCCAAGAGTTCACCTCTTTTAAGGCTGATTAATGTCTTAAATCACTTATTGTTTTATAATATGATATTATTAGAATTCAATGACATAATCTACTAAAATTCATTCTCCTAAAAACATCTCATTTTACTGTATAAGTTTATAATTATTGGTTATCTCACTTATTATCTGTAGTAATTTACTTTTAAAATTTTCTATATTTTCTATTTCTATGGTTTCTTTACGGTTGAAAAGTTCCAAAAAAACTTTATCACCTGCTAAATCATCAAAACCTGCGTCAAGTTCAATTATTAAAGAACCTTCAGATTTATGTCCTTCTTCAACTACTCTGTCAACATCTCCATCTGTTATGCCGATTATGGGAACGTTGAAACGGTAAAGTATGTCCGCAGCCACCAGTGTGGTATCATCACCAACAGTTACCACCATATCCGCATTTTTCAACCGGTATATATCCTCAGCAGCATGATTAAGATAAGAAACAGTGAATTTATTGTTTGATTTTTCTGATTTTATTATTCTGGGCTCAACAATTGATTTACGTAGTAATCCAGTTTTTACTATTGCTTTTTCAAGGTTCACAGTTCCTAATTTCTCAACACCGTGTTTTTTAAGCTCTCCACCCTCAATATCAATTATTATTCCATTTTCAGCTATTATTGTAATATAAGAAGATTTGGATTTGCCGATGACTATGCCGTTGACAAATATGTTCTCATCCGGTGATACACCAGCAATTTTCCGGCAGATATTACCTGAAATTGCTTGGCAAGGATCTTCACTGAATAATTTTTTCTTGATCTGATCTGGGGATACCAACAACAGACCCAGCTTACTGGAGATATCCTCTGCCAATTTTTCCAGGTCCTTTCCCCATGCTACAACACTGCCATCTTCTTCCCCAGGCCTTTCTATCTGGATGAGGGGAGGTTGGCCCTGAGAATTATTGTAAACTTTGTATCCGAAGGCATGGCCAGTTACACTAGATTTACCATAGTTAATGAGAAAAATAACATCACAATTTTCCTGATTGAACTTGTCAACAGACTGGCTGGGGAAAAGCTTCTGACTGATATCGATCTTATCTTCTAGATGGGCATCGATAACTGCAGTTCTGCCCATAGTACCGCCAAGTCGAGATTTAACCACACCATAATTTCCTAAAAATTCTATGAACTTCTGAGCGTAACCCGAGTCAACAATTTCTGGTCCATGTACTACCAACCCAATCTTCAATGGATTCATATTTCACCTTAGCATCAACAAGTTTTTATAATTACCTCCGAACAGTTGGATAATAATCAGTTATGATCCACTAAAATGCCCAAATAAATCTTAATACCAAAATAATGTACTAAAAATCTTTAAACTGCCCTAATAGCATATATTTTGATTATAAAAAAGAGTTATTTTTTTATTCTTTTCCTGTAAAGAGCAGAACCACAGATTTCACATTCATCTGCTGGGTAAATTGAGGGATATTTCTTCCTGCATCCACGACATATCTTGATCCATCCATACACTTCATTTATTCCCTCAGTTAGAACACTTCGATATGGAATCTGCAAAATCTCTAATATATTTTGGATGGAATAATCATCGGTGACCACAACCGGGTGAAAATTGTTTTTAAGAGTTATTGCTAAGGCCACTAATTGTTTATCAACTTCAGACAATCTTAAAATATCACCAGAATCTTTTATTGCCCTTTGGACCTGATCAAGTGAATCAGAACCCGGTTCTTTGATAATAAGTTTTTTTTCTCTTAAAGCAGATTCAAGAGTTATTTGTGACTTAAAATCCTTTATTTCAGATATGACTCCATTTGTAGTGACATTCTGATTTTTTGAAGATATGAATCCTCCGATAATTCCTGATGCATCAAGAACATAAACTTTTTCTTTCATTGGCCCACCCAAATCCATTATAATTATATGAATATATATTTGTATGTTTATTTTATTATAATTTACTTAATCACTAACTTTCAACATTGTATATGGATTATCGTGGCTTATTCATAACATTTAACCTATCATTAAATCTCTTAACACATACATATTACCCATAGGAAAGGTTTTTATGTTATTAAATGAATAAATTATATTGTTGGGGGAGGGCGACATTAGACTCCTTTCACAATTTTTCGCCTGCGAAAAACCGCCTCCGATTCGGACCTAATACCCTCCCTTCAATGGAAATCGGAAGAAATGATGAAAACTTCTTTTTATTTTAAATAAACAGTTTTATGGGGTGATATTTCTATTGATTGTATGAAATCAACTTATCACTCCTGAAAAGAATATTATATTTTAGGTATTGACCTTAATTAATTCATGTAGATCATATTACCAAAACTATGATCAAGAGACTGCCATAGAATTTCCAGTAGTTTACAAATATTTTATAGATATAATAGCAGATTAGGGATATAATAGGAGGGGAACAATGGAAAGTAAAAGTATGGAAGAACACAAAAAACACAGCCCAATACGGGTCAAAGTAGGAGTAATCACCCTTAGTGACTCAAAATCCCAGCAAAAAGAATCAAATAATTCAAAATACGGGAAAAATATTCCCCCTAAAGATGATTTATCTGGTAAAATAATATTAGAATCACTACAAAATCGACATGAATTAGTTTCTTATAGGATCATACCCGATGATGCAGACCTTCTTTTAAAAAATCTGAAGAAAATGAAGGACAAGGGAGCTGAAGTCATTATAAGTACCGGAGGTACTGGCATTGGGAAACAAGACATCACCATAGAAACCATAACCCCCCTTTTTGAAAAAGAATTGAGTGGTTTCGGAGAAATATTCCGTTACGAATCTTATAAGGAGTTAGGAACTGGTGCAATACTATCAAGGGCAACTGCAGGGGTTTGGGAGGAAATTATTCTGGTGGCATTACCTGGATCTCCCAATGCAGTTCAACTGGGGATGAAAATAATAAAACCAGAACTTGGACATCTGGTTAAACACGCCAAAAATTAACATTTAAGTTATCTGATAAATGACCTGCAAAGTAAATTAGCAAAAAAACTTAAAAAAAGGGAACAACAGAGAAAAGGAAAAAATTAGGGAAAATCTAGTAAATCTGGTTTTAATATTAGTGAAGTGATTATTTAAAATCGCTGATGGATACAATGGGTTCTAATTGCAGTCCTTCTTTTTCCAACCCTTCAACTGCACCCTCGTCTCGATCAACGATGACAAAAGTCCGTTTGATTTTCCCCCCATTATCTGTAACAGCCCGGACTGTTTTTAAAAGAGATTTTCCAGTAGTTGTAACGTCTTCGACCACTATAACATTATCCCCCTCTTTTAAATCGCCTTCAATAAGTTTAGATGTGCCATAATCCTTTTTGGCCTTACGGATCATAAGCATGGGTATACCAGATTGCAAAGCCACTGCTGTTGCAATGGGAACCGCCCCCAGGGCAGGTCCAGCAATTCTGTCAATTGCATCATCCTTAATCAGGTTAGAAATGATTTTAGCCACTTGAAGTAGGATCTGGGGATCTGTTATGGCTTTTTTCATGTCAACGTAGTAATC
Organism: Methanobacterium petrolearium; assembly: GCF_017873625.1. Classification (NCBI taxonomy): domain Archaea; kingdom Methanobacteriati; phylum Methanobacteriota; class Methanobacteria; order Methanobacteriales; family Methanobacteriaceae; genus Methanobacterium; species Methanobacterium petrolearium. The sequence goes on from NZ_JAGGKL010000004.1 coordinate 95,099, forward strand.
ACTCTTTTTACCTGAAGAAAGGGTGAATTTGCCAAATTTGATAACATCATTGGCCTTCAAAAGGTTTATAAGAAGTTTTTTATCCTGTTCCATCTCCATTAAAATCATTCCTTAATCTAAGAAAATTCTTTAATTTGACAAATTAATTCCTTAATTATCCCTAATTACTTCTACGTACTTGATTTTTCAGATTTTTCCGAACTTAATGCCCTTCTGACATCTTTTACATATTCCTTGTTTTGAGCTATAACATTGGCTGCATACAAGGCTGCCACACATAGAACATGTGTACATTTTAGCAGATTTACCACAAATACTACATATTCCTCGGACTTCCATAAAATTACACCTTAACCCATTTGTAGGTTATATGATTAAGTTTATGGAGATTCTTTAAGTTTATAAAGCCTATGTAAACTTATGGAGCTTCTGATGTTGGAAGACTTATTTTAATTTTTGTGAGGTTAAAGATCAATGGGTAACTGATAAAAACTTGGTTAAAAATCGTAGCTTACTCCCTCTTCCCTACTTTTTAGAAGCATTTTATCCCCTATTTTGCTAACCATGTTATAAGGAATTATAGTTTCACCTTTAGACAAACCCAATCCCTCAGATATTCCACCTTTTCCCACTATGAATGCTTGAATCTGGTTAGTTTCCATGTTGACTTCCACATCCTTAACCTTTCCAATGATCACAGCTGAACTGTCCAAAACCTCTTTACCAACTATTTCTTCCACTATTCTCATGGTATCACCCATATTTTTTTAAGATTTCATAAAGTATGTCTAAAACTTAAACAGATATCCAATTTCATATCTTAACCTTAATTAAGTTTCAAGTTGTACTTAAAGTTTCAGGAATTACGGATGTTAAGGCATGTTGAGGCTGTCGAAAACCGACCCGTAACTAATAAAGATATTCTACAATTTTAATTTAACTAAAAAAGTTTTTTAAATCTTGAAAAATAAAAAAAGGAAAAATGGAGTATTATTTACCTACTCCCTGGAAACATTGCTCCATGTGTTCTTTGCTAGGTTTTTTAGTCAATAAACTCACCACTACTGTTACCACAAATGCAATGGGTAGTGATATGATAATAGGGTCCACTGTTGGCCATGGTAGTGAAGGTACCAGTACGGCACTTCCAGTTAATGCTTTAACAACACCTAAAGCCTCTGCAGATTTCTGGTACTCTAATATCAACCAGAAAAAGCTTAAGAAAGTTCCAACTACCAGGCCAGATATGGCACCGGCTTTGGTGCAGCCTTTCCAGAATAGGGCAAATACATACATGGATAGGAATGCTGCTGCAGTTATGGAGAACCACATGGATGTTCCCACCGCTATTATATTTGGTGGTAAGATGAATCCCATAATAACTGCTATGATCATTGCAATGGCAATTCCTAGCCTAGCAATATATACTGAAGCTGCTCCTTTTTTGTTGCTTAAAGTTTCATATATATCCCTTCCCAGGGCAGTTCCCTGGGTGTGTATCTGAGCACTGAGAGTGGACATTGCCGCAGATAAAAGGGTGATCATGAATATATAAGCAAACCATAATGGCATGGCAGCAGTGATGAACGCCGGTATTATCTTATCTGCATTACCATTTACCACCTGTATGGCCAGTTTACCCGCTGTATCATAGAAATATAGGTTGGATAAAGCCCCTACTATGAAAGCAGTTCCAGTCATCAGGAGGATGAATATTCCACCTACAAGTACAGCACGGTTCAGTTCCCGGTTGGATTTAACAGTCATGAAACGAACAACCAGCTGAGGTTGGGATAAAACTCCTATTCCCACCCCCAAAATCAGTGTACTGACTAAAGTCCACCAGAATGGGCTTCCCAACGCCGGCATGGATGTCCATCCTGTGAATCCCGTGGCAGTTGCCTTGGCAGTTGCATCAACCGGCACAATGTTCACCAAATTGGTAAGTGCCTGATTAGCATGTTCTAAACCACCTAACATCCAGTAAGTGGCTACCAAAAGGATGAACATTCCAATAAACATTATACTTCCTTGCAGGGCATCAGTGTACATCACACCCCTTATTCCGCCGAAAATAACATATAACGCCACAATAACTGCCAGTACTATCAATGCCACACTATAATCAATACTGAGGGTTGTTTCAGCAAACCGGGCCATGCCAATCAGAACCACAGATGCATACAGGGTCATTCCTAAAAATATTACCAGTCCACTGAAATACTGTATGAATTTACTATCAAAACGTTTTGATAAGAATTCAGGGAAGGTTAAGGCGCCTAAGTTGTGTCCCATTTTTCGGGTGCGTTTTCCAAAGAATACGAATGCAATGAAGATACCCACCAGTATATTCAGGAATGTTAACCATAAAAGCCCCATTCCATAGACTCCTGATACACCACCAAACCCTACGATGGCTGCTGTGCTGATGAAAGTTGCCCCATAACTTAAAGCCATGATGAAGGGGTGTGTTTCTCTTCCAGCCACCATGTAATCATCGGCAGTCTTGGTTCGCCGCCAGGCCACATAACCCACATAACCAGTCAAAAACAGGTATATTATAACTATAATACTTAACATCAATAACTCATTCATGTAACTCAAACCCCCACCTTTTTCATTGAAAAAGTATGAATAGATTTTTATGCGTCGTGTTCATCCCAAAGACCTAATTCTTCTTCCTCCATAACCTTCTCTTTTTTGTGCCACTTGACTTCCTCTTTTACCTGGCCTTCTTCATCTTCGCCGCCTTTATTCCAGTTTAAAATTCCGTAAATAACACATAGAAGGGTTACCAGGATGCATCCAATGTATGCCCCCCATATCCAGGGATCATTTATTCCTAGAACCAATTTCTCACCTCCTAAAAAACTGAATATTGCAATAGTATTATTTATCCTTATAATTAATGAACAACACTTTTTATATATTTCTATCGATTTTATAATGCCAAGCAGAACTTGGAATCTCTATGAGTGTTTAATGGAAATAATGAACAACGTAGTTGCCCCAAATACATAATAACATATCATAAATTTATGATAACATTTTTGCACCTAGAAAGTATTTTTTCTGATAAAACCCGTGCAGAACTTTCAAACAAAATATAATTAGGATAAAAGTAGCTTAATGGAAATCCAATTTGGAATTTTAAATCAGTTTGAATGTTAAAAGTGATACAATAAAATTGATGATTAATTAAAAAAAATAGGGGAATTAACTCTTCCATTGAGTGTAAGCATAATCCAGGAAGGTTATGAACTCTTCTGTTGCTTTTTGATTTCCAGTGGAGTTAGGATGATCATCACCATTATGGTAGGGTGATACTCCATCGTAATCTGATGCATAAACGTGTTCTATTTGGCCATTGTTACATCGGTGGTGTGAATTTACCTCAGAAAGCACACAGTATAAGTCAAACACATAAACATTCTTCCCACTATAATCAGATAACCATCCATTCTGGGCATCAACCAGCCAGTCACATAACTCACGAGTTAACTGATAACTGCTAACAGTTTCTTCCCCTGGCGGAGTTATGAGGATGAACATCTTATCCGGATGGGCTGTAAAGTATGTTTTAAGGTTATTATAGGTTGTTTTTTCATCATCTATGCTGCTGCCCACTTCACTTAAGGGGTAACATGATTTGAACATGATGATTTCGTTTTCTCCATCCGGGTTGGTGATGGTGTTAGTGTAAACTGTTTCTGCATTGTTGCTGTAGACGTATGGCATTTTAACATCATTGAACCACAAATACCAGTCATCTGTGTTAGTATGGTCTCCGAGATTGTCATCTGGCTCAGCATCCCAGCCGTAGTTAGTGTCAGTGACATAGTAATTGTTAGCATTCAAAGCAGTCCCTAAATTACCATTTCCATCTGCAAGCCAGTTACTTCCACAAGAATGGTGTATGAAAGTTAGTTTCACTGTTGATGATGGACTTTGAAGACTAATAATATCTATCCATGATCTAACTGCTATATTCGCAGGTAAGGTTTTAGTGGTGTTGTAGGTGTTTAGGATTTTACTGTAGGTATAAATGAGATTCTCATATCCAAAATAGGACCCTAAAGTACTGTACGACGAATAATTGGGAGCCACCATATAACGATCCATATACCTCTGCACCCTACCCGCAACAGAAACATACGAACCCACCGACAAATAACCCATCTTCTGATTATCCCTAGGCGAAACAGCAACCCCATAATTACCAGCAAGAACCGTAACCGAAAAATCATTATTATAAATCTTCTGAGTCACAGTAGTCAAAAGCCTAAGAAACACAGGCATAGTTAAAGTTGTAGTAAGAGTAGTCCCATTAAAACTAATTCCACTAATCACCACACTACCCGGAAGTTCACCATTAGATTCAATATACCCCTGAACCCAACTAGCAGCATCAACAGTCTCATCAACACTAAAACTACCAACAAAATTCTCAACAAAACTCCAAGGCACCACCTGAACATCCACAGGCAATGTCTTAGTAGTATTATAAGTAGCTAAGATTTTACTGTAGGTGTAAATAAGATTCTCATATCCAAAATAGGACCCCAAAGTACTGTACGACGAATAATTAGGAGCCACCATATAACGATCCATATACCTCTGCACCCTACCCGCAACAGAAACATACGAACCCACCGACAAATAACCCATCACCTGATTATCCCTCGGCGAAGTAGCAATTCTATAATTACCAGCAAGAACCGTAAACGTTAAATCACCCCTATAAACCTTAGGAACCACAGTAGTCAAAAGCCTAAGAAACACAGGCATAGTTAAAGTTGTAGTAAGAGTAGTCCCATTAAAACTAATTCCACTAATCACCACACTACCCGGAAGTTCACCATTAGATTCAATATACCCCTGAACCCAACTAGCAGCATCAACAGTCTCATCAACACTAAAACTACCAACAAAATTCTCAACAAAACTCCAAGGCACCACCTGAACATTTGCCGGCAGCACCCCCGTACTATTGTAAGTGTCGAGAATCTTACTATACGTGTAAATAAGATTCTCATATCCAAAATAGGACCCCAAAGTACTGTACGACGAATAATTAGGAGCCACCATATAACGATCCATATACCTCTGCACCCTACCCGCAACAGAAACATACGAACCCACCGACAAATAACCCATCACCTGATTATCCCTCGGCGAAGTAGCAATTCTATAATTACCAGCAAGAACCGTAACCGAAAAATCATTATTATAAATCTTCTGAGTCACAGTAGTCAAAAGCCTAAGAAACGCAGGCATAGTTAAAGTTGTAGTAAGAGTAGTCCCATTAAAACTAATTCCACTAATCACCACACTACCCGGAAGTTCACCATTAGATTCAATATACCCCTGAACCCAACCAGCAGCATCAACAGTCTCATCAACACTAAAACTACCAACAAAATTCTCAACAAAACTCCAAGGCACCACCTGAACATCCACAGGCAATGTCTTAGTAGTATTATAAGTAGCTAAGATTTTACTGTAGGTGTAAATAAGGTTCTCATATCCAAAATAGGACCCCAAAGTACTGTACGACGAATAATTAGGAGCCACCATATAACGATCCATATACCTCTGCACCCTACCCGCAACAGAAACATACGAACCCACCGACAAATAACCCATCACCTGATTATCCCTCGGCGAAACAGCAACCCCATAATTACCAGCAAGAACCGTAACCGAAAAATCATTATTATAAATCTTCTGAGTCACAGTAGTCAAAAGCCTAAGAAACACAGGCATATCCAAAGTCGTAGTTATTACCACCCCATTAAGAGTAGTTCCACTAATCACCACACTACCCGGAAGTTCACCATTAGATTCAATATACCCCTGAACCCAACCAGCAGCATCAACAGTCTCATCAACACTAAAACTACCAACAAAATTCTCAACAAAACTCCAAGGCACCACCTGAACATTTGCCGGCAGCACCCCCGTACTATTGTAAGTGTCGAGAATCTTACTATACGTGTAAATAAGGTTCTCATACCCAAAATAGGACCCTAAAATACTATACGACGAATAATTAGGAGCCACCATATAACGATCCATATACCTCTGCACCCTACCCGCAACAGAAACATACGAACCCACCGACAAATAACCCATCACCTGATTATCCTTAGGCGAAACAGCGACTCTGTAATTACTCACCAGATCAACTGGTGTAAGATCATTATTGTATATTTTCTGAGTTACAGTAGTTAAAAGCCTTAAAAAAGATGGCATGGAAACGTTGATACCGCCAATAACAATATTATCAGGGAGTCGATTAGTGATCTCTACGAAAACTGCAACCTCACCCGCAGCATTGGTAACCATTGGAATATCAAAGATTATCCTGTTGTTGGTTATGGTATTACCATAAGAGTTTGAACTTTTTATTAACAGGGTTTTTGCAGTTATGGTGTTTCCACTTATGGTGTTATAATTGCTGTTTTGAAGGTCAACTCCGATACTGCTGCCATTGATGTTATTCCCATTAATGTTGTTCCCATTGGATTGATTAAGTTTAATCCCAGTTTGGACGTTGTTGTGAATGGTATTCTGTTTGATCTGGTTATTTTGGCTTTGCTGAATTTCAATCCCACTATCCTGATTATCGGTGATTGTATTATCATCTACAACATTACCTGCGGAATTATCACTTATTTCCACTCCATCATGGTTATCTGATATATTATTTCCTTTTATGGCGGTATTATTGGAATTTTTGATAGTTACTCCGGTACCAGCATTAGAAGTAATCCGGTTATCTTCTATCTCAACGTTTTCGGAGTTTTCAACGGTTACTCCAGTTGAACTTTGAGTTATGGTGTTATTTTTTATTTTTTGGTTGTTTCCATCACAGTAAACGCCATTGTTATTACCCGAAATATTGTTTGAAGATATGGTGTTACTGCTTCCTGATACGCGTATTCCTATCTGATTTCCGGTTATGTTATTATTAGTAACAGTACAACCACTTGCTCCTGAAATGTCTATGGCTGAAGAGGTGGTAGCACCACTTATGATGAATCCACTGATTACTGAAGCATTACCACTGATTGTTATGTTGATTATTGGGTTTTCAAGATTTGAAGGTGTTAACACTGTGTTTTCACCACTTCCTTTAAGGTTAATTGTTTTGTTAATTACTAAATTTTCATTGTAAGTACCTGAAGCTACATTTATAGTTCCCCATGAAGTTAAAGCGTTTATGGCTGCAGTTATGGTTTTCATTGGCCCTGTGGTTCCACCTATAAATGTGGCACTGGTTCCATTCCATGAATCATTTCCGAGATTAGCGTCTACATAAAGTGTAGTTACAAGATTTCGGTCACCATGGTACCATGCATCAGCTGCAATTTTATCGTAGGCAGTGGTCTGAGCAACAGATGGGAAAACCCCATTCCAATCACCAACAAACGCAGTATAACCATTATCATTTCTCCATACTTGCACACCATTGTAAAGAGTGGATGTGGTGATTTTTTCTCTGTTTTGGTTGTTGGCATCCTGGAAGTTGCTGGCACCATCTAAAAAGTCATATACTATCTCCGCATCATTCCAAGCAGTTGCATAATAATTGGCTCCTGCACCATTGAACATCTGGGCGAAGTTATAAATGGTTTCAATAGGATTGGCCAGTTGGTTGCTTTCAACCCATCCTGTGGAAAAACAAACATGAAGTAAAAATATCGGAATTCCATCTTTAAATGGGGCTGTAAAATGATCACCATAAAATCCTTCCATCATCTGGCCGTCAATACCCCATATAAAATCGTCAGATCCCACTAATGCAAATGGAGGGATGGCAGTGCCTCCAATCTCATCATAATGTCCTAATTGATAACCACCATGCCCAGCATATATGACCGCATCAGCGCCGTACATACCCTTTAAGATGTTTTCTGTTGTGGCATTATCCCTGTAAATATCTAAAACAGGATATCCTCTCTGCCTGAGATCAGCTGCTAATTGAGTGGTTTCCTGATATGCTACTGGAAAATCATTTGCTGAATCTCCAATTATTAAGATATGTGCTTCTGATACACCAATACTTCCAACTACTGAAAAAAAGAGGATTAATGTTAAAAAAACAGTTTTTATGTTTATTGTTCCGGTTGCCACACACCACACCTTAATAGATTTTGAATATAATTAATTATATTTCACCACGTATATATGATTTTATTTAATTAATGTGATATTTCTCACAATGTCCCCCCCTAAAAAGTAGATTCTAAAAAAATCTCATATATTTGACTCTGATTTTTAAAATTCATTCATATAGAATTATAATGATTTTCTAAAACATTATTTAAAAAAAGGATTTCAAAGGAAATACATACAAAGGATGTCCATTTATTAAATTTTATGGAACCATTGTTATGATTCCAAGTCTGGGCAGTTTTAAACGGTTATTCTGATTAGTTTGAAATATTTTCCATTGTAAATTGTGGTTCCTGAACTTGTTAAGGATTCAACAATTTTCTGTGATTGCCCATCCAATGAACTGCCCATGTTATTTCCAGGACCACCCTGCAACACGTTTGTATTATTGTTCATATTTCCAAAAAGCCGTATATTATCATCTGTCATGTTACCTGCATTATCTGTCATGTTTCCAGGAGGCCCACCATTAGTAGAGTTCCTGTTTCCGGAAGGCATGCCTGTACTGTTGGTCATGTTTCCAGGATGTTGATTACCTCTATCCATTTGACCTTGCACCGTGGCTGATCCATCATTACCTGTGCGAATCGTGTCAAGGGAGTTAGGTAAAATTGATGGTCCATAAGGGAGTAAAAAACTTAAAGAATAATTGTTACTTTGATCAGCTCCATTGATCATTCCATTACCACCCATCATGTTGCCCTGGTTTGTTCCAGATGCTCCTGCTCCGGGGGTTCCAGTTCCAGATGTTTTTGAAGAATTGCCAGCATCTGATAAAGATGATTGACTGTCCTGAGTGCTTACTGAATAAATAGTGGTGTTCTGGTATTTATCCTGAATTCCTTGAATATTTTCAATTACGGTGATATTGTTACCATTTCCAACATCCCCTAAAACATATTCAACCCAATATTTGGTCTGGAGGTCGGAAGCAAGGATAACAATATTTTGGTTAGTTTGATTTGCAAAAATTGCTTTCATTGCCACCAGTTCATTGTATTCATCTGTAGTAATTGTGGGTCCTAAATTGTTAAAAGACTCAGAAGCTGTGTAATAACAAGAAAATGCAAAGATCGCTGCAATTAACACAACCATTAGAGTTGTTATCTGTTTTTTGGTAGGATATCTTACCAACAATTCAGTTTCTATGAATTTCAGCCCCAGTGGAACCAGGAGTCCAATAGGAAGGAATGCCATTAACAGAAATCTGGATTGGTATTGTGATGAAGGTATAACAACCAAAACAGCCAAGATAATGGTTAATGAGATGTAAACCCATGATAAAAGAGTGTTTTTGCTAATTATTGACAAATCGGCGTTAATGACCTCTTCTTTTAACCCACGCCATAGTATGATTATTGACGATGCCACCCCCAGTAAATAGGGTATGCTTAAAAATATTATTCCAGAAACTGGACTGGATACTGATCCTCCCTCTGTTGTTGTAGATGAAGAGTTGAAGAAGGATAAAACAGTGCCGTATTTAGTATACATTACTGGGTATACCATGAAAAGAACTGCTAAAAAGATTAACACCATGAAACTTAACAGCCCTAAAATTTTCAAGTCAAATATGGGTAACTTATGCATTTTAAATGACTTTACCAGTATGCTGAAAACCAGTAGTGAAAAAAACAGACAAACCGCCAGTGCTCCGGTGTAAATATGAGTTAACAGGTTTACACATAGTAACAGTACAGTTAGAATTCCATATTTTTTCCATTGTTTAAGGTCTTCGAACCACCTGATTGTGAAGTAAAGGAATAATAATAGGAATAGAACACCCACCAGGTTTTGCATGAAATTACCTAACATGGAAAAATAGTTCACATTTACTGTCACCATAAATGCACTTAGGAGTGCTGGTATCCGGGATCCTATCTGCATTCCATCTTTTTTCTTAACATAACATTCTGTGATAAAAAACGCTGGGAATGCCATTAACGAACCAATAAATGCCATTCCTATTTTCACACCTAAAAATGAGTTTCCTGTTAAAGCTACGAATGGTGTTAACAGATAATAAGCTAATGGTGGATCGTTACTCATGGGATATCCATATTGCAATATATTACGCACCTGAATATCATAAAAAGCACCGTCAAGACCATAAGAAAGAGAATAACGAGTTAAAACATACATATCAAGGATGAAGGAGAATATGAAAATGGCTATTAATATCACTAAGTGATAGTTCCCTTTAAGATAATTGGTAACTTCACTCAAGGAGAGCCCTCTTATTTTTCTAGAAATTTTGTTTTCATTCATAAAAATACCTAAAAATCGTTGTTTAATCCTTTTTTGGAAACAAATTGTTGAATCATTTTAAAAATATGTTTTCTGTTAAAATTTATGTTCTGATAAGTTTTAAGGGCTCTAATCCTTTTAGCGCATGAAACGATGTTCCAAGTGATAAAATAAGATTAGAGCCCTTTATAACCAATTAAATGGTTATCATGATTTGTGAATCGACCATAAAATCATCTTGGTCAGTAGTTCTGTATTTTGGGGATCCATCTCAGGGTGGGAACCACATAAGATCACCCGTCCTGAGCCATAATTTTCACCAATGATGGCAGAATAATCTTGATAACCAGTTTTGTTATCTTCATAACAAGCAAATGAATAAACACCTGAACTGGTGGAATACAATGCAGGGCCATTCTGATGATGTAGATTTAAGGTAGACTCATCAGACAGCACACTTCCCGAGGAAGTGGTTGAAATGGATAGTAAACCTTCATAATTTACATTTTTAGTATTTATATCTGGTGCGAGTCCCCATCCTGAGTACAGTTCATCAACACTGTTAGAAGCCGAATAAGCCCCTGCGCATATGCCCACATATCCATTTCCACTGCTTACAAACTGTTTAATGGCATCAGAATCAATGACGTTGCTGTTAAGATAGGTTTCAGTGCTTCCTCCCGGCATTATCAGGACATCATAGGAGGATAATGTGTTTGAGTTGATAGTGCCAGTAGTATCATATTCAAAGTAGTAACCTGGTGTGAGATTCATGTTATTGCTTTCATCGATACAGGCCTTTATACCGGCAACACTTTCCTCCATTGAACCATCACCATCGTAGATCAAAACTTTAACCACAGTAACACCGTTTGAAATATCATTGGCATTCACATCATTCTCATAATCCTGATAAGCACTCACCAAACTTGTGGCGGATATTGTCATGATAACAATGAATGCAGATAAGTATATCACTTTTTTGGATATGAAAACTCCTTTTATGATAATTCCTTTTATTTAAAACCCTCCGGAATTAAATATGCCATTTGATGTTTATTTTCTTAAATTACTAGATAAAAGTAGTTTTTCCCATATTTAACCGAAGTTTTGCCAGTTTAGTACAATTTATACCAGTTTGCTACAATTTATACCCAATTTATACCCAATTTTAAAAAAAAATCTAATAAAAAAACATCAAAATTATGGCAAACCAAGAAAAAAAAGTAGTATCATGCTGAAAACTAATTTTAAACATGTTTTAAAAAATTTTAGCCAATATGTGTAATTAAAATAGTACTATATTAAAATAAAAAGGAATCTATAAAAAAAAGAGGAAATAAGTTATATGGGTGGTCCCTGGAGGTTGAAAACCCTAAGTAATGAATGTCAACTGATTTTTTATTTCCAACTTATCTTTAAAAGTGCGGATAAGGCAATTAACTGACTTACATTTATAAGAAGTAGAGCATAATCTTTTCCCTGTTCTGGTGCAGAAGGTCCGGGTGGCAGGGGTGGTGCCAGGAATCCCATGGAAAGAATGTTCTGTACAAGTAGGAAAGTTCCAAATATCAGAAGACCTAGAGTGTATTCAGATTTCCACTTAACATAATTCTTCCAGTAAACTGAAAGTAAAATCACTATAATTGATATATTGGCTAAAGCCACTGCCATGCCCACATATTTTAGCACTTTATCCTCTCCATATAATTATTCCTGTTTAGATTCCTTCCATATCTTTTTAAATGAATCGAAGTTTTTTTCCATAGTATCAGAAAGCATGTAAACTGTTCCGTATTGCCCTTCCCCACATGTAATTACAATGTTATTTTTGGCCAGAACATTAAGATGATGTTTAACTGTCTTATAATCCAATCCAAGAGTTTTAGCTAGCTGGTTTGCATTATATGGGCGGTTATTCAGTTCATTGATAAGCCGAGCACGGTTAATCCCGCCTCTTGTTCCTGCTATCAACCACCAGAGTAAACCTTCCATACATATCACATTTCATTCCAAATTAATCTGTGAAAAAATTCATGAATCCTGACTCTATTTGATAAATGATTATATAATCAAAGGATTTATACTATTTAAATTTACCAGAAATCACAAGGATTCACACTAGTTACCAAAAATCACCAAAAATTATTATATTTATTTAGACGACAAAAAAAAGTGGGAAAACGGTCCCTAATGAATCATCGAGGCGGATCTCTAACAATAGACACAACATCAGCAGCTAATAGAATGGGCATGTAGATGTAGTGGACATTTACTGCATCTATCCAGTGCAAAGATAGAAAACGATTAGAAAATGCATTGAATGTGGCCAGTGGGTGGAAAAAAGGAAATACTACAGTTGGTGATGCTGGAAAAGTTTCTGTGACTGCAGAGAGTGTTAACTGAATCTTCAGATCTGACTGTCATTGCAGTATTCAATCTTCTCCATTTACTTAATCAATGTTAACATCTAACAGATCCTCAGAGTGAAGTGGATTGTACCATTTTTGAGCTATGAAAGTGGGTATAACGGTACTAATGATAAGGACTCCTGTTAGGATGGAATACTGCATTTGATTTAAATAACCGGCTGAAAGACCAAATAAACAAGCTATAAGTCCAAAGGTAAGACCTGTGCTGAGAAGTAGGGTTGTGTAAGTCCGGTCGGCTTCAACATGTCTGCGGGCGAAGATGTAAATTCCTGCCATTTTACTCAATTGTCTTGTTGCAAGGAGGACAATAAACAAGGGAAGATTAGCAAGTATGAAGTATAAAGATAATTTCATTCCACCTATTATGAAAAAGATGGGAGTTATGAATGCAAATGCCACTGTCTTCATCCTTTTTTTTACCTCTATGCTCTGTGTAGATTCCACAAAACGCCGTGACATTAAAAGCCCCAGTATAAATGCGGGTAAGATGGCCTGAGTACCCCCCAATTGGGCGAAAACCATGAAAATCAATAATAACATGAATATGTATTTTATTTCCGGTTCAATAACCTTGTTCTGGAAACGTTCATTGTCGAAAATAAGATATGAAAACTTGGTTGCAAGTACAATGACTAAAACAGAGATAAGATAAAATAAAAAAGTGTATAATGTGGGTTTAAAGAATAAAACACTTAGTGCCAGAGCTGTGGCTAAATTGGTGATGAATGTGGCTGCCATTATCCTCTTCCCTGCATCAGTTGTCAACAGGTTATTTTCAACCAATACGAAATAAACCACAGCCACTGCTGTTTCCGAAAGAGCAGCACCAGCTAAAAGTGACGCCATATAACTCCAACCATCAAAGAAGTAGGTTAATATGAAAACAGTGAAAAATGGGAAGAAAAAAGATGCCAAACCAATGGAAAGACTTTCCCTTAAATTCTTTTTCATGAGAATGACATCTGTTTCAGCACCAGCAAGGAATGTAAGGAAGATGCCGCCAAAAGTGGAGAGGAAAATCATCCAGTCCTGGATGTTAATAACATTCAAATTCCCTGCAATAACTCCAAAGACTATTTCAACTATAGCAACAGATATTCCAAATCGTAAAGATATGAGGCTGGCTAAAAGAACAACTATTCCCAGAAAAACCAGGCTTAAATCCGCGTAAAACATGTTTCAATCACAATACTTAGTTTTAGAATTTGACTATTTTAATCTTTAGTTAAAAAATTAAACCACTGAAATAATAAATTAACGATGCTGTGGTATCAGACGGAATATTGGAATTTAAATTTTTAAAATTCATGTTTATATCCTATTTTTTATGTATCCCCCTATCAACCCACACACAGCCCCATTAATAACTCCTAATAGAGTATACGGTATTATATAAAGGAAGGAACCTGCAAATAGACTTCCTAATAAGAAGGAAATTGCCCCAGTAACCACTGCGTTTTTAGCTCCAATAACCATGTTATCAGATAAGTAGCCAACAGCTAGTAACAGGAGAAAAGTGAAAAGAGTGAAAATGCCTTGGGTAAAAGCCAATATCAGTGTTATTACTGCTGCAACTGGGATTACTAAAACCCAACGTATGTTCTGAAAATTAAGTTCATTCATTATAGAATTCATAAAACCAGGTCCCATCCCATAAGGGTTCCTATGGGAAGTTTTATGAACTCTGCCATGATTTTTAAGATTATATATCCATTTTCCAAAGTTATTATAATAAAATTCTACCAGTCTATTTTTAAACTTCCCTGGCAGAGAAGACAGGGATTGTATCTTTTCTTTTAGGATCTCGCTTTTTGTACTTTTTCTGTTTATTGAGGTTTGTTTCCAGGTGGGATCAACGATATCTAAATTTTCAACATATTTTAGTTTACCACCACAATCACAGTCACTGACAAAATCTTTTGGAGACTCACCGGATTGCAGTTTATAGTAACTCTTGCATTTTCCACAAATTAGATAACCCACATAACCACCTTTTCACAAATTAGATAACTCACATAAACACCCAGTAATTGATAAAAGATTATTAACTCAATTTAAGACTTATATATCTTTCTACTGCTCATCTGTATATATATTTTATAAATAAGACAAAGAACACCACAAAAAGGATAATGTTTACCATTAATCGTGGCCAGAATAAATGCCTGAGAAATAGGTAATCTGTGGTTAAAACTAAGATAATGTAAAACACGACAAATAGAATCTTACTTGATGTTTTAATCATTTTTTTTATATTTTGTTAAGTTTAAGATATAATAATGGTTTTTTGTTTTTCTTTTAGATTGAAACTTCTCATCTTGAATCTTGAAAAAAATAAGAATAAATGATTTAAAACATAAAAGTAGTTAAATTTAACATGATTTTAAACCCCCATGGAGAGAATCCATATACATTTGCATACAAAGATGTTTGCATGACTCATTTTTTTTAATAAAATTCCACTGATAATCTATTATATGATAATGTTACGATAATTACTGAAAACTTCAATGATAATATTATTTCCAATAAAATCCTTAAATAACTCCTTATAATATCGTAACGGTTTTATAGAGGTTTGCATCATAGTAAATTTAAAAATTATAATCTATAGCATCGTTTACACATGGAACCAAAGAGAGACAACGAAAAACCACCGATCATTACACTGATTATATGAGTACTACCTTTTTACATTGACACTTAAGATATTTCAAAGTTGTATTTTTCCATAATTTCAAAATATATTTTAGCATGATGGTTTTAAGGGAGTATAATTATGGTAGAAATAAAATGGACTACTGTGCGAAGAGGTTTATTATTATCACTACTCTTGTGGCTTATTCTTCGAGAAGTTGCCGGGGATGTTGGCGGTATAATTGGCTTTGTCGTAGCAACAATGGTTGTGGGTTACCGAGTTAATGAAGGTTACATGGACGGTGCAATACATGGATCACTAGTTGGTGCTGTTGGTGGTATTATAGGTGGATTAATCATACTGATATTATACCTCATTGGGTTAGGAGATATGGCAAAACAGCTTTGGCCAGTTGCAGGAGTAATAGAAGCAGTTATAGTCCTAATCCTATATGCAATTGTAGGGGCCATTGGTGGTACGGTAGGCTCCGCCATCCAAAAATTGCGTTAAAAACAACAAATTTAGCTTATTCTGAGTATTATTCAATTTTCCATATATTTTTTAAATTCAGCAAGCATTAATAGTGAGTTATATCCTTTTTCGGTAATCATGTAATCGCCTCTTTCATGCCTCTGCAAAATAAGGTCACTTTCAAGAAGTTTTTGAATGTGGAAAAGTAAATTACCACCACGAAGCCCAGTTAACTTTGAAAGGTTGGAAAATGTTTTAGTTTCAGAAGCCATTGATTTAAGTATCTGTAACCTCTGTTTATTGGCTAATGGGTCTAGTACTTGTTTAACTATTACCTCTTCAGGAATTGCAGATATTTCAGGTCTTTCTTCTGTAGAACTGTAAATTTGTAATGAGTTAATTAGATGTAATTGTTTGTTAAAAAGTGAATTAACTTCCTTAAAACACACTTCACAATTATCAAAAGGAGCTTCTTTCCTTATTTCAGATAATTCATCCTTTTTTTTGTCAATTGATTCCTTTGAAACATTATCACACTTTATAAGTTCTGCATTATTCCCTAAAAACTCTTTGAATCTCGATTTGCAAGTTTTTCGCATCTGGCAGGGATCTACCATGCTTTTTTCCAAACCACTTTCAATGTCATCTTTAACATAAGAGGTAAGAGCGTTGATGAAATCTTTTTTAAAATTGGCAAACATAAGATCCAAGTATTCTTGATTGGATCTTTCCATTAAACGTTTAATATCCTGGTGTATTGCCTCTAATTTTGCCCTATTATCATAGATTTCAGGACTATTCATCTCATTGATATTTTCCATATATGTATATTTTTATTAGACCAGTAATAAAGGTTCCTATGTTGACTTTCAAGGTTATTTTTGTACATAAAACTGTAGTTAGTACATTTTAATGACGGTTTAGTATATATTTCTAATTTGACATAGAATGTAACTAAGTTCATGAAACTAAATGATGAAGACGGTGATCTGGTATGGTATTAAGTCAAGAGATGATGGAAGCTATAGAAAAAAACAATATTGTGTGGTTGGCAACTGCAAATAAAGACAATAAACCTAATGTTGTTCCAATTGGACTTGCAAGACCTTTAAACAATGAAAAAGTTCTGTTAGTGGCTAATTTCATGAACAAGACCTTTGAAAATCTAAAAAATAACCCCCAAGCATCAATAGCAGCCAATAATATCTCTGAATGCCCTTACCAGTTCAAAGGCAACGTGGAAATTCATGAATCTGGTAAATATTTTGACGATGCAGTGGACTGGGCTAAAAGTGTAATGTCCCAACTCAATCCCAAAGCAGCTGTTTTGTTAAATATCGAACAAATATATTCGGTCCAACCAGGCCCAGATGCTGGTAAAAAAGTTGTCTAAAATACCTAAAAAAGGATTAGTTAAGATATCAACGGAGGACGAAAAAATGAGTGTTAAAGAAGAAATACATGCACAAATTGTGGGAGCACTAGCTGGAACTAAATTCCCTATAGAAACACCAGAAGCATTACTGTCAGCATTTCCTGACGGTGCAGAAACAACCTGTAAATCAGGAGATGTTGAACTGAAAGCAGGGGATGCTGGTCAAGTACTGACTGCAGATGATTTCCCCTTCAAATCAGCCAAAGAAGTTGCAGACGTAATAGTTGAAAGGGCAGGATTATAACGCCCTTGTTTTTTTATTTTTTAAAGTTTAATAAAATATCCTGATATAATTGGATATACTTAAAAGGCCTATTTACTTTCTATGTTAAAAAATGTGTCTTTTTATGCGGTTGGCCACGAGTTAATTCAGAATCTACTTTTATAATCCTTCAATTCATTTAATGATCTTTTTCATTATATTCTCAAATCTAGTCTTGCTAATTGGATGATAACTTAATATTTCACCATTATAAATAAGACAGAAGGATCCAAAAGCACAGGGTGTGTTTTTAACTGCTTTAACATCTTCTAAATCTATCAAATTGGTTTTTAATTTAAATTTATTTTGTGCAGATTCTACAATACTGTTAACATTCTTTTCAGTATAGGGACACTGAACTGAACGGAGAATAGTCAATCCATTACTGTATTCAGTTAAACATTCATCCATATTTGCCTTGAATTGGGGGTTTTCTGATTCATCATCAAACTTTTTAACCAGCAGATCAAAATCCGGTTCAGCACTATCCACGATCTGGAAACCTTTATTTAGGAATATATCATTACCTGCCATGAACGGGCCTTTTCTGGTAACTACCGCAACTCCCAACATCTTTTTGTCCCTTGCCTCTTTAATACATTCATCAAGTAACAATGAAGCCATACCTCTGCCTTTAAATTCCTTCCTGAAACCAACGAAAATACAGTGAATGAACATGTATCCGTCAGCATCAACAGGACGATGAGCAAATTCTCCCGGAATGTACTCCAGCATCCCCTGATAACCGCCCTCCTTAGAGATCACCACCTTAATTCTTAATCCGTGGGGATAATATTTTTTAAACCATTCAATTTTTCTTTCCAACTCCACATGCTTTTTCAAGTCTTTGTATCCACAAACACCATAATCTGCGATGTTATCTGGAGTTAGGTCTATGACTTCTATGTCACCTATATTAATCCCTCCTGACCAGTTTTAAAGGTATAACAATCATTTTTTCTTCAAATATAATAATCATTCTTTTTCTTCAAAAACAAGGGTGAAAGCTGTTCCTTGACTCCGATCAAGTTCCAACTCACCATCAATTTGTGAGGTTAAATTATTAACCAGTTGTAATCCTAATGAACTGGTATTTTTGTAGTCTAAATCTGTTGGAAACCCAATTCCATTATCACTGACTTTTAGGACAATTTTCTCATTTTTTAGGTAAAATTCTACCTTGATGTGTCCACTTTCATCACCAGGAAAAGCGTGTTTCATGCTGTTGGTGACGAGTTCATTCACAATAAGCCCTAAAGGAACAACCGTGTTAATATCAATCTTCACATCCTCTACATCAATATCAAGTCTAACCTGTCCAGGATCAGCAACCATAGTGTGGTACAGATCCGTGGTGAGACTTCTTATGTAATCACCGAAATCTATGTTTTTGAGGTCGGTGGATTGATACAACCTTTCATGGATCAGGGCCATAGAGTTAGCTCGGTTTTGACTTTCTTTGAAAACATCACGTGCCCCTTCATCATGAATATAAGATGATTGGAGATTCAGTAAACTGGAAATAATCATTAGATTATTTTTAACCCGATGATGGATCTCCTTAAGGAGCATTTCCTTCTCTTCTAAAGCTGTTTTTATCTCATTTTCAGCCTGTTTTCTTTGTATTGCTACGGCAAAAAGACTGATTAATGATTGCACAAGTTCCTTATTTTTTAATGTGTTACCATTCTTAAGAAAGATATACACAGTACCATAAAGTCTTCCCTTTGATTCAAAACCAGTGCCATACATATCCCCCATATTCAGAGTTAATTCAGCCATTCTGGTTATATTTTTTGACAATTGTCCTGAAAACACCTGATATAATCCATCTTCCATTTTAAGAAGTTTACCGCTGAGGATGGTATTTTTAGATTCTTTATCACCATAAAATTCATTAAAAGAAGTGAGTGGAATCTTTATATCAGTTAATCCCCCTCCTAAAATTTTTTGGGAAAGTTCATTTAATCTTTTATTTTCCCCAATTACAGAACGCACCATAATGCTATCTGATGGTCCATCATACATACTAACGGCAATAATAGCGTTTTCAATTAAATTCGCCAATTTTTTGGCAATAAAATCGTAAATATCAATACTTGGAGATAAATCAACCAATTCTAAAGCAGTTTGGGATAAAACTCGCTCGTTTTCTATGATCTTTTGAGTAGATTCCTGATTAGATTCTAAAATGGCCTTTAATTCATTAATTTTATCCATGAGTTCTTCCTTGGATTTTCCTTCATTTAACATTTTTAAAACCTTCAATGGATATAAAAATATTAACTCAATTTTATAGTATAACTCCATACTATATATTTCGAAGTATAATCTGGAATTATATGAAAAAATCTTTTTTAAGTAATCTGATGACATAAATTAGGTAACATCATAGCATAAATCATGTTTTTAATTTTAAAACGATTTTTCAGATCTCATGCCCCGGGCCCACCCTAACCTGGGGATACTCCCCTAAAAATTCAATTATTTTATCCAATGTTTCCTGTGCCTTCTTCACATTCCAAGTGTAATCACTAGGCGCAATTCCAAGTTCCAGATTTTCATGGATGAAAGCAGCATCCATGGCAAGTAATATAGGACCAGCAAGGGTATTTACAAGAAAAGAAACATGGTAAGGGGTGTGTCCATGAGTTAATATTGCCCATAGTGATCCATCGCCCAGAAGATCCACACCAAGACCCAATGGAGGCATTAGGGTGGCCCTGGAAAAGTCGATCTCATATAGTTCTTCCAGTCCTTCCAGGAAATCCCCATGGATTTTTGGATGGTATTGGCCATATTCTCCCTTAGCTATAACATAGGGGATGTTTTTTGGAAGTTCCCTCACACCTGCTGCATGATCAGCATGTAAATGACTTAAAAAAACCGTTTTTAAATTGATTCCATTCTGTTCAATGTGTTTGGCTATATTTTCGCCTTTATTCTGTTGGAATACATCCACATCTGTGCCTTCCAGTCTTCCCTTAGGATCAGTTGAGTATGCAGCATCAAGACCTGTATCCAGAAGAAAATCACCTTTTTCTTCATGGTGAACCCAGTGGGCCAGTATGGGAACCTCCATTTCCTCATCAATGATATCCCTGGCATGGGGATGAGCAGGATTAATGGTGCCCTTTCTGTTAATTATCACCGCCCCTGTTTTGAAACTTTGAACATTGATAGGACGTGGATTATGAAAAACTTGCCCCCATCTAGTATATTCCCCTTTTTTATATGGAAATTTTCTGAGTTTCATGAAAAAATCAATATTTTATGGGAACCCTCTGTAATTGAGTTCCCAATTTTCATAGTAAACTATTCTTCACAACAAATTATTCTTCTTTACCCGATCTAATCCCATTAAAACATTTATCCAAAAATTCCTTTTCAGGGGGTTTAGTTAGCAGGGTGACAACAATGGTCATCACAACTGCCACTGGTAGGGCAATGATCATTGGATCCACTGTGGGCCACGGGACCGTGGTTATAACGGTAGATTGTCCTAGTAAAGCTTTTGAAACTCCCAGGCCTTCTGCAGATTTTTTAAACCCAAAAACTAACCATATTAAACTAACTAATGCACCTGAAATTAATCCTGCGATTGCGCCTTCTTTGGTGGCCCGTTTCCAGTAAAGTGCTGCCACGTAGATTGCCAAGAATGCTGCGGCAGTTATACCAAACCACATGGCGGTTCCCACCGCAACAACACTGGCCGGTAGGATGAATCCCAGAATAACTGCAATGAAAACTGCTATAACTATCCCTATCCTGGCCACCCTAACTGATGATCCACCAGTTTTTCGTACTAGTGTTTCATATATATCTCTTCCAAAGGCAGTTCCCTGCACATGGAACTGAGAAGAGAGTGTGGACATGGCTGCAGAAAGAAGAGCTACCATAAAAATGTATGCAAACCATAAAGGCATAGCAGCAGTGATAAATGTTGGTATGACCTTATCCAGGTTACCTCCTGCTGCTTGAACAGCAGTCTGACCAGTTGTCTGGAAGAAATATACATTGGAAAGTGCACCTACAACGTATGCTCCGAAGGTCATCACGAATATGAATACTGCTCCAATCAGAACTCCTCGGTTCAATTCCCGGTTGGTTTTAACTGTCATAAATCTAACTACCAGTTGTGGTTGTGAGAGCACCCCAATACCCACTCCCAGAATGAGGCTTGAGACCAGTGTCCACCAAAATGCACTGCCCAGAGCAGGCATAGATGTCCAGCCCGTAAATCCCGTAGCAGTGGCCATTGATGTGGCATTGGTAGGTATCACGTTGACCAGATTAGTTAGAGCCTGATTGGCATCGGTTACACCACCTAACATCCAGTAAGTCGTTACAACTAAAAATATCATTCCAAAGAACATTATGCTTCCCTGCAGGGCATCTGTGTACATAACTCCCCTAATACCGCCGAAAATAACGTATAATGCCACGATAATGGCCATTACTATTAATGCGATATTATAATCAATTTGGAGAGTAGTTTCAACGAACCTGGCCATGCCCACCAGGACTACCGATGCATAAAGGGGCATTCCAATAAAAATAACAGCACCTGAGAAGTATTGGATAAATTTACTGTTAAAACGTTTGGATAAAAATTCAGGGAAAGTTAACGCCCCTAAATTGTGTCCCATTCTTCGGGTACGTTTTCCGAAAAAGACAAAAGCAATAAATATTCCAATGAGAATGTTTAGAAAGACCAACCATAGAATACCCATACCATAATTGGCAGCAACTCCTCCAAAACCGACAATAGCTGCCGTGCTGATGAAGGTGGACCCGTAACTCAATGCCATGATGAAAGGGTGTGTTTCTCTCCCTGCAACCATGTAATCTTCCGCACTTTTAGTTCTACGCCAGGCAACATAACCCACATAGGCATTAATTAAAAGAAATATCAAAACAACCATACTCAGTATCATTAAATCCATGAAATCACAACCGATCCTTTTCCAATAATTTTATCATTATTATTGATGATTAATGAATATATGGAGAGCATATATAAATTATTAAGATATTATTATTGAAAAGAATGGAAGTATGACTTCATCATTGATAATGGACCGTTGCATCTATCTATGAATAGTTAAATAATGCTCAGGTTCAAATTCTTTCATATTCCTTAGTTTAATAAGTATTAAGGATAATTATCTTTAGAATAAATCAGTAAAGGTTAATTACCCCTAGACTAAATGAGTAGATAAGATAATTAATTAACGGTAGTGAGATTTTGAGCGAAAATGGCCCCCCAAAACTGCGGAGACCTGGAAGTGACAGTGAAAAAAAGGGTTCTGGCAAGTTCAAGAAAACAGAAACCAATATTAAGGAAGCCATAGATTCTCTTAATATTAAAAAAAAGAAAACTGACATTTCTAATAAGGTTTCTTCCCTTAAATCGAAATCTAAAAAGGATAAAAAGAAAAAGGAAGGGCCTTTAAAACTCAAAATACCTGGAGCCAAAAAGGAACCAGAAACCAGATCTGGTGCCCTTAAAAAAAATGCTAAATATATTATGAGGGAAAAGCCATTATTGGGAATTATTGGCCTCATTATTTTAATTATTATAATAGCCACTGCGGCAATGTGGGCTATGGATGATAAAAACATCAAAAACCCAAGCAATAATACCTCCAACCAGACTAACATTACTAAAAATCATTATTCTGACGGGAACATATCTTTTGATTATCCTGAAGGTTGGGATGTTACCCCTAACAACATTACTAGCAGCAGCCAATTTAATCTTATAGTTACTGTTTCAAAAGATGAAAATAACAGTTTATCCATCTTTAAAGAAGAATTGGGAACCCAAAACTTTACATATAGTGTTGCTTCCTGGAGGGCAAACGTTATACAGAATGGTATGATCTACTATGAAGGTGATCTCACTGTAGATAACTGCACTGCTTATGAATTTATGGCCAACTACAAACCTGAGGATAAAGTTTACACCATCAGAGGAATAGCCTTCCAAAAGAACCGTACCGGTTATTACTTAATGTTTGTCTTTGACAATGCTCTTTTGAATTACAAAACCGAAATGGATAAAGTTATAAACAGTTTTCATGTGACTGAATCACCAATACTTTAATATTCAGAGGAATGAATGGTCAGGAGATTGAATATGATCTGGAATGAAGAAATTGAATGTATGCCACCAGATGAAATGAAAAAACTTCAGCTTAAAAGATTAAAAGATACAGTTAAAAGGGCCTATGAAAATGTGCCTTATTACCAGAAACGTTTTGATGAAGAAGGTATTAAACCAGAGGATATCAAAACCCTGAATGATATCCAGAAACTCCCTCTAACCACCAAAGATGATCTTCGCGCTGCCTATCCCTTTGGAATGTTTGCAGTTCCACGGCGAGAGATTGTAGAAGTCCACACTTCTTCCGGGACCACAGGAAAACCTACTGTGTCCGGATACACCCGAGAAGACATCAATATATGGAGTGAAGTCATGGCCCGTGGTTTGACCATGTTTGGACTTAGCGAAGATGACATTATCCAGAACACTCATGGTTATGGTCTGTTCACCGGTGGTTTCGGAGTGCATTACGGTGCACAAAATATCGGGGCCACTGTTATCCCCATCTCAACCGGACAAACCCGCAGACAGATTGAAATAATGAAAGACTTCGGTACAACCGTTTTAATCGTCACTCCATCCTATGGATTATACCTATCAGAAGTATTCCAGGAGGAGGGCCTATCCCAAGAAGATCTTAATTTGAAATCTATAGGTTTTGGAGCGGAAATGTGGACTGAAGAAATGAGGCAAGAACTTCAAAAGCGTTTTAATGCACCAGCATACAATATCTATGGTCTTACCGAGATCATGGGGCCGGGAATAGCTTTGGAATGTTCCGAACAGGATGGTTTGCATGTGATGGAGGACCATTTCTATCCAGAAATTATAGATTCCGAGACCATGGAAGTCCTTGGAGAAGATGAAAAAGGAGAACTTGTTCTGACCACGTTAACCCGGCATGGAATGCCTATTATTCGTTTTAGAACCAAAGACGTCACCAGTTTGAAAAGTGGGACCTGTTCCTGTGGCAGGACTCATAGGAAAATGGAGCGGATTACTGGAAGAACTGATGATATGCTTAAAATTCGTGGAGTGGCTGTATTCCCATCCCAAATCGAGAAGGCACTCCTGAAGATGGAGGGTATTGAACCCCATTATCAGATAATCGCCACCCGACCACAACACCTGGATGAACTTGAAGTTCGGGTGGAAACATCACCTCAACTGTTTTCTGATGAAGTAAAAGAGTTGGTGGGAATCAAAAAGAAAATAGAAGATCTTATACATAACGAAATCGGTTTGAGGGTTCAGGTTACTCTTGTAGAACCTAAAACTCTGCCGCGTAGTGAAGGTAAAGCTGTAAGGGTTATTGATAAAAGAGAATTGTGAAGGGGGATTAATATGAGAATAAAACAGTTATCTATATTCCTGGAAAATAAGAAAGGCAGAATGAGGAATGCTCTGGATGTGCTGGCTGAGGGAGGATTTAATATTAGAGCACTTTCCATAGCAGACACATCAGACTTCGGCATATTAAGGTTAATTGTTCCAGAACCAGATAAAGCCAAGGAACTCCTGGAAGAGAACAATTTCGTGGTGAAAATGGGATATGTTATTGCTGTGCAGATGTCTGATCAACCAGGAGGGTTAAGCACTATTCTGGGAATATTGGATGATTCTGATATCAACCTGGACTATCTTTACGCCTTTGTGGATGAAAAAGAAGAAAGAGCCATTGTACTGCTACATCCTGAGGACATTAATGCCGGAGTTGAAGCCCTCAAAAATGCTGGGGCAACTATAATACCTTCAAAGGATGTTTACAACTGGTAAACTAAACATATACTCTCCAAGTCAATGGTTTTATTAAACTGTTGACATAAACCTTTATTTTTTAATAATTCTGTTTATGATCTTTTTAAACCTCTAATAGATTTTTCATGTTTTTTTCCTAGGATTTTAATGTTATTCATCCTGAACTACTTATCCTAACCTAATTTACATCTTTTTATTTTACATCTGGTGTGAAATGGTTTTGAATATTATTCCTTTTCTGTAAACAGTTTAATAGATGTGAATATTAATAATGCACCTAATATGATTTTTAACAACTCTGAAGGAGCATATACAACTAAAAATGCGCCGATTGACGCACCTATTATCGAAGCTATTCCCATGGGCACAACTAAAGAAGTGAGTTCTGATTTTACAGAATACATTTTGTTCCTGGTATGTCTTGTAATTCCCACAACCATGGTAGGTAAGCTGATGATGAGACTCATTGTACCGGCTAATTTGACATCTATCCCAAATATCAGGATTAATATTGGAATTATAACCTCTCCACCAGCAACCCCTAAGAGGCTGCTGATAATCCCAATTAATACCCCACATAACACAGCTACAATCAACTCCATATACAAGTTGCTAAATGTTATTCCCATTGAACCTAATGTGATGAAGCTTTCACTGATAAGTAGCAGCCCCATAACTAAAAGGAGTATTAACAGTACTTTTTTAAACAGAACATCCGATATTTTAGTGGATATTCCTATTCCATAGTAAGCACCAGTAGTAGAACCTACAATAATTGCAACCATTAATAAGATTTGGGGAAGAATAATAGAGATGTCAAAATTATTCATTCTAAAATAAATAGCTGATAAGACGGTGATTAAACTTATTAACATATTCAATGCCACTGCTCTTTTAGCAGGTTTATTAAAAGTCTTCAATAAAAAGGGTAGTCTGAATTCCGCTCCACCCAAACCTATTAAACCACCTAAACAGCCAATAGGTGCTCCTATGGCAAATGATAAAAGAGATGTTTTTTTACTATCCATTTTGTAGGCCTCTGTGATAAAATCATTTTATCTTTGATTATCTATCATTAAAATGTATAATAACACATTTTATTGTATTTCTATTTAAAACCCACCAATTTTATTTGTTATTACCACGTTATACCCTAAAACGTTAAATATATGATAGAAGCCAGTACTGTCCTTTAAATCACATTAATAGGCTGATTTCAGGTTTATAAAAAATGTTATAAAAAAAATAAATAGTATATTGCTTAAAAAATCAGATCAACACATAGACGATAAACCATTTCCTAAAAGAGAGAGTTTTTATGATTCTTTAGATAGGAAGTCCTCAACATCCTCAATAAATTGCAATGTCCCGGTCTCTATTTGTTCTGTTAAAACATCTAAGTCACTGAAATCTGGATCTTCAATTAAAACAGATTCTACAATAGAATCCATGCCTTTTATACTAGGGGGAACGTGATATTTATTCCAATTGCCTTCTTTAAACAGTTTCCAGTTAGTCGTTTTGTACCTTTTTATTGGATCCTGCTAACCAAACTTCAAATCTGAAGGTTTCATGAATAAAAACTATGGCAATTTTTAATTTTCGATGCATCAATGACTCTGGGGTGAAAGAGAAATAAGTCATGTCCATGTATCCCTGATAAATGCCAGATACTGAATATTCATGATATTTATTCTTAAAATATATCCTTAAATCCCTTATGTATCCCATCAGTCCCCTATAGGCCTCCTGGATATTGCCATTCTCCAATTGATTTTTGTATTCTTGCATATATTCATGAAATTCCATATTAAATCCCCTAAACCCCATGTTATATTCATAGATTCTTATTCAATTTGCATTGAACAATACTTAAACCCTTCTTCAAAGGCCTTCATATTTATGGGAAGACTCTGTTCTGGCAGGTTATCCTGCATTGATTCTATGATTATATCCTTATCCAGTGGGAATCCGGGTACTGCTGCTGCACCACCCAACATGACCATGTTCATGGATAGAATATGACCTGCTTTCTTGGCAATATCATCTGCATCCATGGCAATGACCTTCTTTGTTTGAGACTGGAGTTCATTTAAAATATTGGATAACTCTGGATAAGGATGTTCACTTTGCCTGATGTTGAATGGATAGATAGGTGCAGTGTTCATAACCACATAACTATCTTTGTTTACCATGTTAATGGCCCTTAATGCCTCTAATGGTTCAAATGCCAGGAGAAGATCCGCTCCTCCTTCTTCAATAAGTGGGCTGTGTGATTTGCCAATTTTCATCTGGGTGGATACCACACCTCCCCTCTGTGACATGCCGTGTATTTCACCCACCACCACGGGTAAACCTTTTTTCATGGCAGATTCACCCAGGATGACTGAAGTTTTGATGATTCCCTGGCCACCTACACCAGAAATGTAAATAGGGTAAGGTTTCATTTTTATTCCTCCGTTCCTATTGTATCTATTCTTTTAGCCTTTATGGCCTTTTCTGGACATGTCTGGACACATACACTGCATTTTCTGCACATCAATGGATCAATCCTTATTTTGCCATCATCACGAGTGTAAATTGCTGGACAGGTCAGTTCCATAACACAGGTATTGCAATTGGTACATTTATCATCCTGAACCTGGATAGTGACATTTTTACCTCTCTGAGTGCGGTTCTTAATTAACATGCAGGGGTATTGGGATATGACCACAGCTACTCCTTCAAATTGGAGGGCTTTTTCAAAGGTTTCCTGTGATTTTTTAACACTGAGGGGGTTAATGGTCTCCACGAATTCCACACCACAGGCTTTTACAATGTTTGGTATGGATATTTCTGGTGCTTCCATCCCCATACCATCCACTGGGAGTCCCGGGTGTGGTTGGCCACCAGTCATGGCTGTAGTACGGTTATCCAGGATCACCAGCACGAAATGGTTTTTATTGTGCACTGCGTTGATTAGCGGTGGTATTCCTGCATGGAAGAAAGTGGAGTCACCTATAAAGCTCACCACAGTCTGATCTGTGGCCTTGGAGAACCCGCAACTGGTTCCAATTGACGAACCCATGGATAAAAGGTAATCTGCCACCTGATAGGGTGATTCAATACCCAGAGTGTAGCAGCCAATATCTGTGGGAAAAATAACATCATCAATACCTAAGTTGGCTGCTGTTTGCTTAACCTCGAAGTATGCAGCACGATGAGGACAGCCCGGGCAAAGTGTAGGGGGTCGGTTGGGAAGTCCTATAGATGTGTTAAATGTTCCTTTATGAGATAATTCCACGCCCATCATCCTGCCAAACCCTTCCAAAACGATGTCAGGGTTGAACTCATATATCATGGGCAAAGTTCCATCTAATTTACCATGCACTCTCTTTTCAAGCCCATATTTACCCATAATTGCTAAAACTTCTTTTTCCATAATTGGGTCAACTTCTTCCACCACTAAAACCCGTTCCACCTTTTCCAAAAACTCCAGTACCTTTTTTTCAGGGAAAGGATATGTGAAGGTTAGTTTAAGGATGTTAACTGGTAATTCGTTTTCTTCCACAACATCCATAGCATAGTTGAAGGCACTGCCACTGGTGATGATTCCAATGTGACCTCCCTGATCATAGACCTGATTTACAGAGGAATTATTGGATAAAACCGTGATTTTGTCCATTTTCTCCACCAGGTTTTTGTGCATTATTCTGGCTGCGGCTGGAACTGGTACGAAACGTTGAGGATCCTTATCAAAGTACCCTTTTCCCTTAACTTTGGCCAGGGGGCCAAGTTCTACCACACTTCGCATATGGGAAACCCTGGTGGTGGTGCGGAGAATAACTGGTATTTCAAATTCTTCAGATAGTTGGTAGGCATATTTCATAAGTTCCTTTACTTCCTGGGGATTGGCGGCCTCCAGGAGGGGAATGTTGGCCAATCGTGCGTAATGACGGTTGTCTTGTTCATTTTGGGATGAGAATATGGAAGGGTCATCTGCAGTGAGGATCACCATCCCTCCACGAACACTGGTGTAGGCCAGACTCACCAGGGAGTCGGCGGCCACGTTTACCCCGACATGTTTCATGAAGGTGAATGATCTGAGTCCGGATGCTGCTGCTGCGGCTGATACTTCCAGAGCTACCTTTTCGTTAACAGAAAATTCAAAGTACATTCCGGCATCCTTTGCAAGGACTGATAAAACATCTCCAATCTCTGAAGAGGGTGTTCCAGGATAGGTGCTGGCCACAGCTACACCTGCTTCCAGGGCACCACGTACTGCTGCTTCATTACCCATTAAAAATAGTTTATCCTTATTGTTTCTGGTGAGAATTTCTTTGATGTTCATGTTATCTCCCTAATTAGCATAAAATGACGGTTCATTCAATAATATAGTTATTTATTTATTATAATAATATTATTCCAGATTTAAATATATTTACAGAGGTATTAACTGATAAATCATTTATACACTGACATGAAGATGTGTAAATAGAATAGTAATCTATCTGATATTCCAATATTTACTTTTGGGTTTCAAGTTTTAAAGGTTTTTTGATGGAAATTAAATCTAAAATGTTTTGAGGAAAATTAAATCTAAAATGTTTCCACTGATGACACCCACACAAAATTCAAAATTGTATTCACTGACGACATATTTATACACAAAAAAATTAACCAAAAATTTCATGATATAAAGTGCTGTTAGATGGTATAATTGGTAGATAAACTGCAGATGGATGTTTCTGATCGTGATAGATAGTTTGGTGTGCTGTAACTTGTTTCGTGTCCGTGGCTATGGGATTTCCAGTATTAGGATTGGGATGCAGCAGAGGATATGCACTGGAAGAAACTTCCAGGCGAATTTTGTGTCCTCTTAAGAAAACATGGCCCATGTCAAAAAGTTCTATACGATATTTCTCTATTTTGCCAGGTTTTAGAAGTACTTCTTCATCAAATCCCTGTCTGAACCTGGCTCTGATTGCGCCTCCAAATTCTTCAGGGCCCAGATTGATGGCAGTACCATTGGGATATACATCCAGAAGCCTAACAACGAAATCAGTGTCTTTAGCATCACTGGATGCGTATAATTCCACAAAAACAGGTCCTAAAATCATTACCGGTTCTTCCAGTGTTGATGTAGTGTAAATCAGAATATCAGACCGGTTTTCAGTGTTTGCAGAGTCTGTGGCGAAACTTCCCATTTCCAGTACTCTGGGATTGGTAGGATCGTAAGTATAATTATCATAAGTGGCGTTTAAATCTGTACCTGAGTTATTTGAACTGTTTGATGATGAATTTTTTGGAAGGTTCCATGTTAAAAAGCCATTACCGTTTAAAGTATTGGCTTGGCCTCCACTTTCAAGGTACAGGGGAGTGGTGTTGGTATCTTGAGGAGGATAAGTGGTTAGATTTATCCATTCACTTAACCCAGTTATGTAGACTGTTACTTGGGGTAAATCTGATTTGTTAGTTGAGTTTGTCTGAGTTGAATTTTTAAGATAACGATTGAAAAATGCCAGATGCGTCTCATAAGTATTTACTTGGCCCCCTGGAACGGGTAGATCACCAATTTCTGAAGATTGTGCAGCTGAGTCAAAGGTTCCTGTTTGATTCCATGGCCCTATAATGATGTAATGGTCCTCAAACTTGGATGAATTTTTGCCTATTCCATTCCAGTAGTACAGTGCTCCTGGCTGGTCTGTATCAAACCAGCCACTGGTAGTCATGGAAGGTATGGTGATGTTGTTGAAGTCCTGTTCTGTAAACTGGATGCGCTTCCAGTAACTATCCATGGTGGGATGTTCCAGAAACTGACGGTAAATAGGCACCTTTGTTCCGGTTAAGTTATCTGCATTTATAAGGGGCCTGTGGTCGAATACAACAGTCCAATTAATGTTTTGGGTGTTTATATCCTGGGTGCGGCCGTTGTTTTCGAGTGTCCATGGAAGAGCCCATCCCATGTAAAAAACACCCCCAACTGATGGTATTTCTTCCATATATCTACCATAAGCAGAAGTTGGTGCTATGCATACCAGGTGTGGTGGTTTTTGAGCTGCTGCGAGCCATTGGGCAGCACCCATATAATCAGATCCCATCATGCCCACGTTTCCATTGGACCATGATTGGTTAGCAGCCCATTCAATTGTGTCATAGCCATCCTGTCCTTCATGGAAGAGGAATTCGAAGTCTCCTTCCGAGTCGCCTTTACCTCTAACATCCTGCACCATGAAAACGTATCCATGACTTGCGAAGTAGTCTCCCATAGCAGTATAGTTCAGTTCTGCAGTGTTTCGACCATAGGGAGTGCGTATTATGATCACTGGATATGTGCCATTCTGTTGGGGGAGCCAAACATCAGAAACAAGTTTCACACCATCACGCATGGGTGTTTTAATGCCTGAAATAGTTTTAACAGTGAAATTAGTGGTTTGGATCGTAATGTTTTCAGTGAAGTTAGTTTGATTGGTCTGGTTATGCTTAGACTGGTTCATGGTGTTATTTTCTGGTGTTAAATTATCCCTAGTTTGGTCACCACCACTTTTAAACTGATTAAAAATAGATTCATCATTTGTACTGGATGTTTGGTTTTCTTCAATCAAAACCAAACCATATAGAATACCTATAAAAGCAACGAATGAAATTAATACTACTGCAAACGGAGTTTCCTTCATATTCCCCCCAACTTAAATGGTCAGTTTATGATATGATTACTAATTACCGGGTGGTTGCTAAAAGGTTATTTTAAGATTGTATTATAATTAACTCATAATGAAAATTAAAATCCGTGATATTGAAGTGAATTATCAGGTTTTCCATCGGAAGGTCAAATATGCTCGTTTGGAGATTAAAAACGGAGAACTTCACCTGATAGTTCCTCCTGCTGTTAAGGATTATCAGAAATTAATTGATAAACATGAAAATTGGATATATCGGAAGATGTCCCGGATCAATGAGTTAAAAACTCAGGCTGAAGGAAGAAAATTGGATTTCAGTCGTTCGAATGAGGCATTCAAAAAAATTGTCCGAGGTTATGTGGATAAAATCTCCCATGAGATGGGAGTAGAAGTAAATAGAGTGAGTTTTCGGAATATGAAGACTCGTTGGGGTAGTTGCAGTTCAGCAGGGAACATCAACATTAACAGCAAGCTTGCTTATCTTCCAGAGAGTCTCATTGAGTATGTAGTGCACCATGAACTGTGTCACCTTAAAATAAGAAAACACAACCGGGAATACTGGGATATGGTGTCTTTAAAGTACCCTGATTATAAAAGATATGAGGATGAACTCTCCATTTACTGGTTTCTGGTTAAAGATCTGAATTGATTGGCCTGAAAAATTTTATTAAGATAAACTGATTAAAACCAGAAGTGTACTTAATTCACCCTTTTCATTTATCATATATTTTTATAGGAAGTAACGCTCAATATGTTATTGGTTCTATTTTATAACTCCTGTCTTTAACCAGACAGGCGATTCCAAAATAGAGTTAAAGAAATGATTAAACTTATTATAATACATATTAACCCATACAAATCCAAATAATGCTAAAATAAGATTTTAAATAAATCTGGAGAGAGAAATGATAGATATAACAGTTAAAAGATATCAACCCCCACAGGATGAAGAGCCTCATTTTGAAACATATTCTGTGGAGGAAAAAGAAAAAATGAAAGTCCTGGATGCGTTGAATTATATAAATCAGCATCATCATGTTAACATTGCTTATCGCAGCTCCTGCCGGGCAGGACAGTGTGGTTCTTGCGCCTTGAAGGTTAACGGAGAGTTGGCCCTGGCATGTAAAAAAGAGATCAAAGATGGGGATGTAATAGAACCCCTTGATCTACCGGTTATCAAGGATCTGGTTGTGGATCGTAGCGAGATAGATGGAAAAGTCGGGCAAATGGGCCTATTTCTAGAGGATGAATGTGAAATTGTCGAGTGCCCAGCCATCATCGACCCTGCGGAACTGG
The DNA here is from genome assembly GCF_017873625.1 of Methanobacterium petrolearium. NCBI lineage: Archaea > Methanobacteriati > Methanobacteriota > Methanobacteria > Methanobacteriales > Methanobacteriaceae > Methanobacterium > Methanobacterium petrolearium. Next base: position 128,587 of record NZ_JAGGKL010000004.1, read on the forward strand.
AAAACACCAAGAAGTTGAGAAGTTGTATTGATTGTTACTCCTGCTTATCTGCCTGTCCTGTTCTTACGGTGAATGATGAATTTGCAGGCCCATACTTCATGCGTTACTTCTCTAAATTCGCCATGGACCCACGGGACTGTGCAGACCGGGCTGAAAAAGGTTTTGACGAAGGTCTTTACTGCTGCACCTCCTGTGCCAAATGTGTGGAGGTCTGCCCCAAAGAAATAAACACTTTCGGTGGTGCTATCGAAAAATTAAGGGAAATGGCCTGCCAGGAAGGGGTGGGACCATTGCCAGCCCACAAATCAGTTAAGGAACTTGTTGAAAAAACAGGTAGATCCGTAGAACCCATGAAAGAGGGCCCAATGAGGGATGGTTTCATAAAAACCGTTGCCAAAAAACGAGCTGAAGAAGATGGTGATAACGGAAGAAAAAGGGAGAAAGTAGCCTTATTTACTGGTTGTCTTATGGATTATCGGCTGCCTGAGATTGGAATGTCCCTTATCGATGTTTTAAATAAACATGAAGTTGATGTGGAAGTGCCTGCAGGGCAGGTGTGCTGTGGTTCTCCCCTGATCAGGACTGGTCAGACAGATATATTGAGTGAACTGGTTCGAAAGAATGCTAATGCCCTTGAAAGTTACGATACCATCATAACAGTCTGTGCAGGTTGTGGTGCCACCCTTAAAAGGGATTACCTCGAGTATGGGGTGAAGCTGAATGTGATGGATATCAGTGAATACCTGGTGGATAAACTTAACACCAATGATATGAAGCCAGTTAATATGCGAGTAACCTATCATGACCCCTGCCATCTTATCAGGGGTCAGGGGATCAGTGAACAACCCCGTGAAATCCTTAAAAACATTAAAGGCGTTGATTTTGTGGAGATGGAAGTTCCTGACCAGTGCTGTGGTGCTGGGGGTGGTGTGAGATCCGGTAAACCAGAAATTGCAGCAGCCCTCGGTAGTAAAAAGGCAAAAATGGTGGAAAAACTGGATGTTGATGCGGTGATCACCATATGCCCCTTCTGTGAAAACAACATCCGGGCCAGTCTGGAAGCTGAAGGCCTTGACATGGAAGTTATGAACATACTCACCCTCCTTGAAAAATCATATAACTCCCATGAATAGTTTTTTAGGAGAATAGTTCTGTTTAACCTGTACACCGAGTTAGAATGAATTGAAGAACTGCTAGAAATGATTGAAGACACTAATAAAATGGATTTAAGATACTACAAGAAATGATTGAATACACTAATAAAATGGATTTAAGATACTACAAGAAATGATTGAAGATATTTATTAAAAAGGATTTAAGATACTACTAAAACGGATTGAAGAGGAATAATAATGATTTATGTAGTTTTTGTGGAGCCAGAAACTCCTGGTAATATAGGGTTCCTGGCCAGGACCATGAAGAACTTCGGTTTGAGCCAGTTAGTCCTTATCAATCCCTGCGAACTGGAACACGAAACATACTATCAATCCATGCATGCCCGTGAAATCATATACAATCGCCAGGAATATGATTCACTCCCTGAATTTGTAAAAACAGAGGGTATTGATTATGTGGTGGGAACCACCGGCACAGCTGGTGGCAGTTACAATATTCCACGAATTGCAATCACCCCCGAGAATCTGTCCCAATCCCTCAATGTAAAGGGACATATTGCCCTCTTATTCGGAAGAGAAGGAGACGGCCTTACTAATCATGAACTGGAAATGTGTGATGTGGTGGTTTCCATACCCACCCATGAATCTTATCCCATCTTGAATATAACCCATGCTGCTGCCATCATATTCTATGAACTGTTCAAAAATGAGAAAAAATATCCAGTGGAAGATTTGGACGAAGCATCACTGGAAGAAAAACAGGGCTTAATAGATTACGTGGATGATGTACTGGATAATCTGGATTACCCTCCCCATAAAAAGAAAAATGCCTCACTGGCCTTCAAAAGGATGGTGGGAAGAGCCTTCATATCGGGAAGAGAAGCACATACCCTTAAAGGAATGTTTCGCAGAATAAGGGATAGGATAAATTAAAATGACTTACCCCCTGATCTGCTGATTAGGGTGAAAACTCTAATTGGAGTAGGAATCGCAGCCTCCAACAAACATCACCATAAAGTTCCTAACAAACATCATCATAATAGTTTGAAAATATAATTGATCCAAAAGGAAAATAAGAAATGATAAAGAGGGAAGAAAATGGCTATTTTAAGTGACCAGGACATTAAAAAATATTTAGAGGAAGGCAAAATTGCTATTGAACCATTAGAAGACCCTGGAAGGCAGATACAGCCATCATCAGTAGACCTCAGGATAGGTAACGAATTTAAAGGTTTTCGAATAGTCAGGAAACCCTGTATCGACCCACTGGATAAATCAGACCTGGAATCTTACATGGAATCATTCCATCTGGATGAAAGTGAGGCCTTCATTATACATCCCGGTGAATTCGCACTTGCCACCACTTATGAAGCTGTTAAACTCCCTGATGACCTTGTTGCCCGTGTGGAGGGGCGTTCATCCATGGGACGCCTGGGAATCACCATGCACGTCACTGCAGGGTATATTGACCCTGGATTTCAGGGAAAGATCACACTGGAGATATCCAACATAGGCAAAATGCCAGTTGCACTCTACACTGGCCAGAGAGTGTGCCAAATTGTTTTTGAAACCATGACCAGCCCATCACAGCGACCTTACGGCCACCCTGATAGGGACAGTAAGTACATGGGCCAGGATAAACCAGTCACCAGTAAAATAAAACAAGATTACGAAATCAGAGATCGTAAACAAACTAAACTACTTTAAATTTCATGACCCGGAACTGGATTAATTAGAATTTCGCGAAAACCAACTGAATATAATTCAACTATCATAAAAATTCATAAATATGCTTAAAAAACCTTAATTTAACTTAATTAACCCTATTTAGATAATTGATATGTATACGTAACAATTGAGAGGATTATGATGAAGAATGAGGATGTAATGAATATTGCCAAAAAAAGAGGATTTTTATGGTCATCATTTGAGATCTACTCCGGAGTAGCCGGATTCTTTGATTACGGCCCTTTAGGTGCCATTTTGAAAAATAAGATCATGAATAAATGGCGCAATTTCTACATTGTTGGTGAAGGTTTCTATGAAATTGAATCCCCCACCATCATGCCTGAAGAGGCACTCAAGGCCTCAGGACACGTGGATCACTTTAACGATCCCATGACCGAATGTAAAGAATGTTTAGAGGTTTTCAGAGCAGATCATATTATTAAAGATGCCACTGGAGAAGAAGTTGAGGGTCTGGAGAATCAGAAGCTCACTGAAATCATATCTGCAGAAGAAATCCGCTGCCCCCGCTGTGGAGGTCACTTAACCCATGTTTGGAGTTATAATCTCATGTTCCAAACTCTTATAGGTGCTAAAGGCAAAAAAACTGGTTACATGCGTCCTGAAACCGCTCAGGGAATATTCATACCTTTCAAGAGGTTGTTAAGGTTTTACCGTGGCAAACTACCATTTGGGGTTGTTCAGCTGGGTAAAGCTTACCGGAATGAGATTTCACCACGCCAGGGAATGATCAGGCTCAGAGAGTTCACCCAGGCTGAAGCCGAGATCTTCGTCAACCCTGCAGATAAAAGTCACCCCCATTTCCAGGATGTGGCAGATCATGTTTTAACCCTTTATCCTGCAGATATCCAGGAGGAAGAAGGGGAATTAGTTAAGATTACCGCCGGAAATGCAGTAGAACAAGGTTTAGTTTCCAGTGAAATGTTAACTTACCAGTTATGCCTGGCTGACAAGTTTATGGCAGAACTGGGAATACCTGCCGATGTGATAAGGTTCCGTCAACATCTTAAAACAGAGATGGCCCATTATGCCATTGATTGCTGGGATGTTGAAGTTTACACGGATCGTTATGGTTGGATCGAGGTTATTGGAATTGCTGACCGAACTGATTTTGATCTGAAATCCCACAGTGACTACAGCAGCGAAGATCTGCGTGTTTTCATAGAATATGATGAACCCAGAAACATTACCAAAACTGTGGCAAAACCGGATATGAAGAAATTCGGACCCCTTTTCAAGAAGGATGCTCCTAAAATCATGACTGCCCTTAAAGAAACTGATCCCGATGTTATTAAAAGGGCGTTTGCAGAATTTGATGTTTATGATCTGCAACTGGAAGGTGAAACTTACCAGTTAACACCTGATTTGCTGTCCTTTGAGGAGGTTGAAGAAACAGTTAGGGGTGAAAAGATATATCCTCATGTTATTGAACCATCGTATGGTATTGACCGTATAACTTACTCTGTGCTTCTTCACTGTTTCAAACAGGAAGATGACCGGAACATATTAGGTTTACCAGCGGATCTTGCCCCTGTAGGAGCAAATGTCTTCCCCTTGGTGAACAAAGATGATTTGGTGCTGGCATCAACACACATAAGGGATGATCTGCGCAACCAGGGTATAATTGCAGAGCTGGACACCTCTGGAACCATAGGCCGTAGGTATGCACGTTCTGATGAGATTGGTACGGCCTTTGCTGTTACAGTGGATCATCAAACACTGGAAGATAAGACCGTGACCATCAGAGAAAGAGACACCCAAAAACAGGTACGTAGACCAGTAACTGAAATTCCAGATACAATTAACGAACTGTTGAATAAAAAAATAAATTTCAGTGACCTTGAAGACACCTAATTTGCTTCAATCCCCTCCATTATTTACACAAAACTAAAACTCAATAGTACTTTAAGGGGAAAGAGCTTAATTAATTTTAATGTAACTAGATCAGTTAAAAAAAAGAATACCAAAATAAAAGGAGAAATTGATAGGCAATAGTTAACCCGGTAGAGTTGAGTTATATGATAGATGCCCATATACATGCTGATTGCAGACCCTACGAAGATTTTGGGGATATGGCGGTTGCAGGGATTGAATATGCCCTTACACTTGCCCATGATCCCATGAGGATGAGCACCTCGGCTGTGGTGCTGGATCACTTCCATCGAATACTTGAAAATGATTTTTCAAGGGCTGAAAAGAATGGTTTAACCTTGAAGGCAGCCTTGGGTCTGCATCCTCGAAGTATTTGTCCTGATTATGATGTGGTACTTGAAAAACTCCCCGATTTCCTGAATCAAGACGAAGTGATTGCTCTGGGTGAAGTTGGACTGGAAAGTGCTTCTGAACTTGAACAAGAAGTTTTTAGGACACAACTTCTAATGGCAGAGGATATGGGGATGAAAGTAACCGTTCACACCCCTCGCAGAAACAAAAGGGAAGTTACCATTAAAACTCTTTCTGTAATCAACGAAACCATCGATCCAGCCCGGGTAGTGGTGGATCATGTGGATCCATCCATCATTGATCTCATGGCAGATTTTGATGGGATGCTGGGAGTTACTGTGCAGCCACAGAAGATGACTCCCTTAGAAGCAGTTCATCTTTTGGATGAAACATTTGAAGAATACGGTGCTGAAAGGTTTATGTTAGATAGTGACATGAGTTCTTCACCTTCTGATCCATTGTCGGTTCCTAAAACAATTCACCAACTGAAATTAGCTGGTTGGGATGATAAAAAGATAAAAAAAGTATCCCATGATAATGCCGCTGCTTTTTACGGTTTTTAAAAACCTTCACCTTTTTTTTAAATAAGTATTTTTGAAAAAACAGTTTTCTGGATTCAAATTGAATCACAATTTATAGTTCTCACATTTTATGGTTCGAATTAAAGTAGGGATTAAAAATCAATTTAATTAGGGTTTACATTAGAACAGGATGACAAGTCAATTTTTCCGGATGTTGAACCTCCCATCTTTTGCACACATAACGATGCAATATGATTGGCAAATTTCAGACAATCTTCTGGTTTTTCACCACGGATATATGATGTGATAAAGCCAGCTGCGAAATTGTCCCCTGCCCCAGTAGTGTCAATGGTGGGCACTGTCTTTGCTGGTGAAAATATGACGTTTTTTTCAGTGAACAGTCTGGCCCCTTCCCTGCCATTGGTCACCACAACCATGGGAATGCCCCGATCCACCAGAAAGGAACTTCCCTCTTCCCATTCCATCCCAGTTAAAAGGGTGACTTCTTTCTGGTTTAAAAAAAGTATTTGAGTTCTTTTAAGGGTGTTTTTCAGCTTTTTCATTCCAAAAGAGGATGTGACAGGTCCAGGGTTGAAAGATAATTTTTCTGTATGTTTTGAAGCTTCTTCAACCACTTCACGATACATTCCAGTGATATGCAAGAGATTGGAATTCTTGATAAGTTTTATGTCATTTTTTTCTAATTTAAAATCCGCATTTGCGCCAGTATAGCTGTATAATGATTTTTTAGCCTCATCATCAATATTTATAAATGCCATTCCAGTTTTAGCACCCACAACCAGGAGTTGGCTGGTATCAACATTTAAGTGGTTAAGTTCGGTTGAAAACAGTTCACCGAAACAGTCTTCTCCCACTCTTGCCATGATGGCTGTTTTAATTCCAAGAGAGGAGATTCTTGAGGTGAAATTGAAAGCTGAACCACCTAAAAAAATATGCAAATTTTCTATGTTCACTTCTTCCTCAGCTTGTGCGAAAAAAGGCACTTTGCTTATAAAATCAATATTACACGTTCCCAGACAGGACAGATCAAAGTGGGTGGTCATTTTTTTCCCCTTGATAAAAAGAATTATTATCCCTTGGTAAAAAAGAAAATAATTTTTTTAAGCTATTTCCTGAATCTGTGAATATTTATAAAAGTAATTTTTTTCATTTATTTTCAGGTAGAATTCCTACAAATTTCTTTATTCGTTCTATGACACCTTCTTTATCAGGTTGAACCGGTTTGTATGTTTTTCCAACCAGATCTGCTGCTAATTGCATGATTTCGTTGCTGATGGGGGATGAAGGATTTAATTCCATCACTGAACTCCCTAAGGCTATGGAACGTTCCATTTCCCGGTCATAGGAAATGACTGCTATCATTGGAACTTCCAGTATGGATTCTATTTCATTTACACTGAGTAGGAAGGTATCATCATACCACATGTTCAGAATGAATCCTAAAATTTCGATATTAAGTTCGTTTAAGAGTATTCTTATTTTTAAAGCATCGGCTACTGCTGGCATTGTAGAATTAGTGACCAGTATTGCTTCAGTATCTTCGGGTAGCGCTTCAAATATGTTTGAGTTTATCCCTGAGGGGAGATCCATAAGGAATATGTTACCATAGGAGGAAACTTCTTCCATTATCCGTTTCCAGGACACATAGTTAGGATTGATGGTTTTAAGGGTTTCAAAATGCATTCCGGTTGGAATTACAAGTGCCCCTTGATTTACCTGGTATACGCAGTCTTGGAGGGCCTTGTCACGCATTAAAACATCGTGAAGGGTTACATCTGGATTTAAAAGTCCGGTTATTACATCCATGTTGGACATCATCAGATCCATATCCAGCATAACTACTTCTTCACCGAAAAGGCTTAGTGCTACTCCTAAGTTAAAAGTGAGTGAAGTTCTTCCTACTCCTCCTTTTCCTGATGCTAGTGCGATAAACCTGGACATGTAACTCCCTGCTTATGTGAAATTATAATTATCTCCTTCCCAGTAGACCTTCAACCAATTTGGATATGACTCCTTTTTTGTCTGGTTCAATTGGCTGGTACTCTTCACCAATAAGATCTGCTCCCAGCTGCATGATTGCATTGCTGGTTGGGGATTTAGGATTTTTTACAACTAAAGGTTCTCCGAAAGCTGCTGCTCGGCTGACTTCAGTGTCTTCAGGCACCACAGCAATTACCGGCACTTCCAGGATGGTTTCTATTTCGCTGATGGTGAGGAATGTCTTGTCGTGTTGTTCCCTATTTATTACCACTCCTAATATGTCCACTCCCAGGCGGTTGGCTATGATTTTGGTTTTCAAGGCATCGCTGATGGAAGGTACCTCAGGAGTGGTGACCAGTATCATTTCCTGGGCTGCGGCTATGGCTGCCAGTGCATCCTTTTCCAGTCCAGCAGGAGCATCGATTAACAGTATATCTGCACTTTCAATTAGTATTTCCAGGGCATTTTCCAGGCGATCCATTTTGATTTTTCTGAGACCTTCCAGTGATATTCCTGCAGGTACCACTTTGACTCCGCCGGGTCCCTCATAGATGGCTTCTTCAATATCTGCTTCACCTGAAAGAACATCATGTAAAGTAACGGATTTGCCTTCCATACCCAGTATCAGTTCCAGGTTAGCCATTGCCACATCTGCATCCAGAACTATTACTTCTTCTCCATAAGTAGCCAGGGAAACTCCTAAATTTGCTGTGATTGTTGTTTTTCCTACTCCACCCTTCCCTGATGCAACTGTTATTACTCGTGTCATCAAACTCCTCCTTAAGTAAATTTTATTCTATATTCCATAAACTATTTTTCATCTTTAACTGAATTCTACATTAATTTCAAATTTATCCACAACTTCAGGATACTGTCTAAAACTCTTTCTAATGGCAATTTCGGCGATGTTGATTATCTGTCTTCTGAGATTACTTGCAGTTCGGGATTGACCCATGATCCTGTTGAAAAAACCTTGAGTTTCGTATTCTGTGATTATGTTTATGGTTCCTGTTAGTTCTTTGTAATTGTCAAGGAACACCATGACCTCAGTTCCCTTTATTTTGGGAATTCCCAGAACTGATTTTTTGATGAGATTCATGAGGACTAATTCCACCTTTTCCACATCGTCGTCGTCAATAATTCCGCCTTTATATGTTTGAAGCAAATCTTCTACTTGTTCTTCTTCAACGTCTTTAATACCATACTTTTTAAGAAGTTCTGAACGGTCTATGGGTGCTTCTTCGGCTTCAACAGATTCTGAGGATTCTGGATCTTCTTCAGCTTCGAGTTCTTCATCCTTTAGAGAGGATTCAATGGACTCTGAAGATGTTGTATATTCCCCAGATTCAGGTTCTTCATCTTTAAGAGAAGCTTCAAGAGATTCTGATTGTTTTACTGGCTTTTTAACAGTTGAATGAGTTTTTACTGCTTCAGTGTCATCCGATTCATCAACAACTTCTTTTTCATCTGATGCATCTTCAGCTTTGTTTGTAGTAGTCTCAGATGCGCCTTCAGATTCTTTAACTTCCGGCTCTGCAACCTCAGATTCTGCAACATCAGACTCCTTAATTTCTGGTTCTACAGCTTCAGACTCTTTCACCACAGGTTCTGCAGCCTCAGGTTCTGCAACTTCAGACTCCTTAATTTCGGGTTCTGCAACTTCAGACTCTTTTACCTCTGGTTCTGCAGTTTCAGGCTCATTAACCTCAGTTTCTACAGATTCAGATTCTTTTACCACAGGTTCTTCAATTTCAGGCTCTGCAACCTCGGGTTGAGGTTCTTCAGGAGTTTCTGTTGGAGTTTTCTTTAACTCACCTATTACATCATAAACATTAGTACCTTCTTCGATTTTATAGGGCTTGTTGAGATCCAGAAGGTAATCTACCTGTGCAGGTCCAATATCAAATACTTCAATAACTGTATTGGGAGCTTCACTGGAGGAATTTATTTTTTCAAGAGCTTCTAACTTAGAATAATTTTCATAAGAAGCTGCTACCTGTTTTCCTGCTTTAAAGAGAATATAACCCTCTTCTGAACCTGAAGTAACTCTGATGAATCCATTTTTGCTTTCCTTGGCCAGATCTTCCACTAATTTATGGAAATCCAGCTCATCAGCGTATGAAACCATTGAAGGTTTGGTTATGGGCATTTCCATTTATTACATCTCCCCATATCCCTGTATTGTTAACATTGATAATTCCTATAATAATTTTTTAAATAACTATAACCTATCTGACTACAACATACATGTTACAAGTAGTATGTTATTAACTTACTTTCTGATAAGTTTTATTTCTGCAGGGGTGATTATAATAATATTCCTACCATTTTTACATAATAAAATGGCTTCTCCACCATTATTGTCACGGAACGATTTTAATTTTTCCCCTGCTAACTTAAAATCATTGGGAGAATCCTTTTCAAGGATGCTCATGTCCATGATAATGGGATTTTTCTCATTCAAAACTTGACTGAGAGCGTAATCAAATTCATCGATGTTTTGAACCTTCATTAATACTATTTCATAAAATGAATGTTCCGGTACTATTATGGTATCCTGATCCTCTTTCCCTACCTCTTCTTCCAAGCCAAGGTTTTTCTTTAAATAATCCATTATGTCCTTCATTTTTCAACGTCCCCTATACCTATATATTCAGTTATTGCATCTAATAAGATTGACGCTCCACCCTGAAAAATATCTGCAGTAGGAAGCATATATTTTTTCTCGCATTCTGCAAAAAGATCGGTCCTTGATTTATCTTCTGTGAAATTCCTTAAATTCAGGGAAATTCCCACAACCTTAGTGGGCTCCATTGCTTCTATAGCTTTGATCTCTTGACTGATTCCCACAGGATAACGGTAGGGGTGGTTGAAACGATGGCAAACAATTGTAGCATCCGGCTGAGCACCCACCAGAATAGCTGCTGACAAACCTCTGGGATGGGGGTTTCCCCTTTCAGTTAGACTGGACTGCCCTTCCACAAATATGATATCCGGATTTTTCTCTTCTTCAAGATATCTTACACTGCCCATAACTGCAGAAGCAACATCCATAACCGATAAACTACCTGCCCTGAAATTCAGGTCAACTGGCTGTTCCAAACCCATTTCATCGGTAGATATAACAACTGAATTTAATCCATGTTCTTGTGCTGTTTTCCCTAAAATTCGTGTGGTAGTTCTCTTACCACATTCCTGAGATGTTCCTCCCACAAAAACAACTGGAGTTTTCGGTTTATAATCAAGTTTAGGAAGAACTTCAGTGCAGGTGGTAGGGGCTGAACCCATAACTGATCTTACCACATCAAGTCTGGGACTTATCTCCTTTAACTGGACATTTTTTGACTTAGCGAATTCTAATAAAGACTGATTTCTATGTAATGGAAGAGATCTAAAAGAACTAACCACATTTAGGCCAAGATCAATGGCTTGGACTGCGTATTTAAGAGCGGATCCTTCAGCCCCAATTGGCAGCATTATAGCCACACTGCGGGCATTGGTATTCTCAACTAAATTAGGTAGATCCGATGAAATAATATTACCACAAAATGTTTTACCCTGTTTTTGTTTATTATCATCTATAAACCCAACAGATTCAATTCCACTAAAATTAGCGAATTTTTCGCCACCTCCACCGCATCCAACGATAATAAATGGATTGAGTTCTTGCAATTCTCTTACAGAAGCCACAAAATACAAAAGATCACTCCTCATAAATTTACTGAATAAGTGAAATATTACATTACTTATTTATTTAATAAATGTCAAACCAAGATATATACTTTAGGTAGCATGTAAATTCTATTGTGGAGGCATGATTATGATAGAAAGAATACTTAAAGATTTAGGCAGGATAAATGGGGTAAGTGGATCTCTGGTGGTTGGTAAAGATGGTTTAATTATTGAAAGTGAAGTTCCAACTGACATAGATTCCGAACTGGTAGCTGCAATGGCATCTGCTGTTTTTGGTACAGCAGAACGTTCAGCAGAAGAAATGAAACACGACCCACTTCAACAAGTGATGATCGAGGGTAATAAAGGTAAAACCCTGATGATCGATGCTGGTGAAGGTATATTAGTTGTGATCGCAGACGTAGATATTAATCTTGGTCTCATCAGGATCGAAATGCGTCGCAGTGCTGAACGTGTTGTGGAGTTCCTATCCTAAATTGGGGATTCCCAAAAAATATCCATCAGTTCCATTTGTTAATCCATTAAATCCATAAATAAGGTATGTTTTTGATAAACCACAATAAACATCCATTGAAAGGAATTGAAAAATCTACCTGGAGGTAGCACTCTGAGAAAACCTTGCGTCATACTCATTGGAAGTTCTTCTGGGATTGGAAAATCAACCATCGCTTCTGAGTTAGCTAAAGAGCTGGGCATTAAACATCTTATTGAAACCGACTTCATTCGGGAAATAGTACGCGGTATCATAGGACCAGACTATGCTCCTGCTTTACATAAGTCATCATTCGATGCATATGTTACTTTAAAAAATAAACAACGCTATGATGGCAACACTGCGAATTTAATAAGTGCTGGTTTTGAAGAACACGCTTCTTTTGTTATTCCTGCCATTGAAAAGGTTATTAAAAGGGCCGTTGATGACTACGATGATCTGGTAATTGAAGGAGTACACCTGGTTCCTGGACTTCTGGATGTGGAAAAATTCAAAAAAGACGCATCTATCCACTTCTTCGTGCTAACTGCAGATGAAGAAGTGCACAAAGAGAGATTCGTGAAGAGGGCTATGAAGATAAAAAGGGGCGGGAAACATCTGGAATATTTCAAAGAAAATCGTATTATTAATAATTATCTTGTTAAACAGGCACTGGAAAACCGCGTTCCTGTCATCAACAATATCACCATTGAGGATACCAAAAGAAGAATGTTAACTTTGATTAAAGAGATCTGTAAAGAAATGATCTTCCGTCATTCTGTTGACCAGTTAGATGTTGAAACTGATATCATCCTTAACAAATATGGTGGTCGTATAATGGATGTTTCATATTTCCTTCCTGGTTTTAGCGAACCTTTAAAAAGAAAAGTAAACGTTTACAACCCGGTAGAGGCTAAAAGATTTATTAAACTTCTTGACGAAAACCCTAAACGGAAAAAAGATTTAGAAGGACTTTACGAACTTTCAGGGAATATCCATCGCCATAAAATCTGCGCCCCCGATGAAAAAAGCCTCCAATCCATGATAGAAGAGTTAAAGGAGAAGGGGTTGCTTTATCATCCTGATGAAGAATTGAAAGATGTTGAATTGTATTAGAATGCCTCCTTTATTTTTAATTTACAGTTTTTTGTCTGCAACTAATTGATTATGTATGGATTAATGGATTAGATATGAAAATCGTGTTTTTCATCTAGATTTAAGAAAAATAATGATTAGGAGTTATTTGATTTGAGTAAAATGCTTTCCGACTGTCCCATATGTAAACAACAAAAATGTATGGAAGTCACCACCAAAACTGAAAAAATTCCCTACTTCGGGGAAATAATGGAATCAACCCTTTTTTGCCATAAATGTGGCTATAAACATGCAGATGCCATCTGTATTGAAAAAAAAGATCCTGTAAAGTACACCCTTACCATTGGCAAAGATAACTTGAATGCCAGGGTAGTAAAATCACAGACAACCACCATCACCATACCTGAACTGGGACTTAAAGTGGAACCCGGCCCCCAATCCCAGGGATATGTTTCCAATGTGGAAGGAGTCTTAAATCGTTTTATAAAAGCTGTTCAAACTGCTTTATCATGGGCAGAGGATGAACATGCCCAAAAGAATGCACTTCACATCTTAGAATCTATCCAGGAAGTTAAAAATGGTCAAAAACAGGTTGCGTTAATAGTTGAAGATCCCTTTGGTCATAGCATTATCATACATGAGGATGCTTTGAAGGGTGAATTAAGTGCAGAAGAAATTGAAACATTAGAAACTGGTTTTATCACCTTTGAAAACAAGGACCTAGAAAATGATGATGAAAAAGGTGAAGATCAAAAATAAAAAAAGGAATTAAAAAGATGATCTAATCCAGGAATGCTGGATCAGACTCTTCTTCCTGTACATCTTTGAGTTTTAACGTTTTTTTAACATCCATTGACAGAGCATCACAGTCAGCTTTGATTGCATGTAAATGCATCAATATACGTCTTTTCTCTTCATTGATCCTTTCAATGTTCTGGTAAGGATATATGGATTCTTTGAGCATTTCATATTCAATGGTGGTGTAAGGGTACTCGTTTAACTGCTCACAGACCTTTACCAGCACTTCACCCAGGAACTTGTTCATCTCCACTTTGACCCTTTCCCTGATCATTTTATCCCGGTCAAGGTTCTGCTTCATCAAACGCACAACTTCAGCTTTGGCAAAGGGCAGATCTTCTCCCTCTTCTTCAATTTCTTCCCCGTTAACTTCCTCTGATTCAATTCCTTCTTCATCTTCGATTATTTCTTCATTAAATTCATCTTCTTGGTACATGGCATGTCTCCTTATTTTTTTATTCGCTTTAGCTCCTGTTAAATGGTATGTGGATGGTCTTATATAAAACTATGGTTAAAATGATAGGTACCTTCAAAATTTATGGTGTTGTTTGATTAAATCATGAAAATAATGAAAGGCAACATAAAAGATTATTAAAATGTACAAAAAATCTTCGGGTCATATGGGCAAAGAAATATACATGCCCTAATACATTTTCTCTAAGTCCAAACTTAAGTCCAATGATTTTGCAGAATGGGTTATGTATCCTGCAGAGATCACATCTGCTCCAGTCTTTGCAAACTGCATTATATTATCCGGATTAATATTGCCAGAAACTTCGATTAGGACATCATCCCGGAGTCCCCCATTATCAAGAGCTGTTAAAACGTTTTTAACTTCATTTGGAGACATGTTATCCAACATTATAATATCAGCACCGACTCTGGCAGCTTCAAGAGCTTCTTCCATGGTTTCAACTTCAATTTCGATTTTTTTGGTGAAACTGGCATATTTTCTGGCTCGAGATAGGGCCTCAGTCACTCCTCCCACCAGAGCAAGGTGGTTGTCCTTGATTAATATAGCATCATCAAGTCGGTAGCGATGCGTGTCTCCTCCTCCAGACCGGATGGCTTTCTTCTCAAAAAATTGAAGTCCAGGTGTGGTCTTGCGAGTACCTGCAACCAACACGTCAGGGTTGACTTTTCTTACCATTTCCACCATTTTAGAAGTTAAGGTGGCAATACCACTCATTCTCATCATAAGATTGAGCACAGTCCGCTCTAAAGTTAGAATATTACGGGGATCACCTTCTATTTTCATGATAATCTGACCAGGTCTGATCTTTTCACCATCATTTTTCAGGATTTCAGTCTCCACTCCGAATTTCCTGAAAATTTCAAATGCAAGTTCAACTCCAGCAACTGTTCCTGCTTCTTTACTTATAATCTGACCCTTGACATTCAATCCTGGAGGAATCAATGCACAGGTGGTTATATCCTCAAACCCAATATCATCATAAATCATCCTTGCCAAGTCACTCCTCATAATACACACCTTAACACTTTTTTGTGAATAACCATTTGAATGAATGTTAAATCATTGAATGAATTCTAACTCTTCGAAATAAATAAATTACCTGAAATAACTTGAACATAACTTTAATGTAACAAAATCCATTTTTTAATGCTTAAAAATGCAATACAAGAACCTAATCTTGAGATAGTCTGATCCTGAGATTAAGTCAAATTGTTTTATATTATATCAATGAAGAATATAAATTTTCACCATACATACTTATGGTCCAATTTAAGGATATTAAACTAAAATAGTGATATAAATCTACCTAACACACTAACATATTAACTCATAGAATAATTCAAAGAGTATTGCAAGGACTATCCAATATTAAAAAAGTCATTAAGTACTTTAACCATAATGCATAAAAAATACAATAAGAAAGATATATTTTGATTATAATACGAACTTATGGTGAATCTGGGGAATCAATATGGAGTTAATATTTTTGGGAACATCGTCTGCACTCCCCACCAATAAAAGAAACCATCCAGCCATTGCCCTGAAGGCTTTCGGAGAAGTGATGCTTTTTGATTGTGGGGAGGGAACCCAAAGGCAGATGAACCGACTGAAATTGAGCCCAATGAAGATTAACCAAATTTTCATCACCCATCTCCACGGTGACCACTTCCTGGGACTGCCTGGCCTTATACAGTCCCTGGCCTTCAGAAGAAGAACAGAACCCCTGCATATTTACGGACCAGAAGGAACGATAAAAACCATTGAACATATTAAAAATCTGGGTTATTACTGTTTATCTTTCCCTATACATGCATATGAGATCAGTGAAGGTCTTATTGGTGAAACAGATGACTATATAATAAGATGTTGTCTGGCACGGCACTCAGTCCCTAACCTGGCCTATTCAGTTGAAGAGAAAAGATCTCCCAAATTCCAGAAAGATAAAGCCATAAAATTAGGGTTAAAACCCGGGCCTGATTTCGGTAAACTTCAAAGAGGCATCCCAGTGGAGGTTAATGGGAAAACAGTTAAACCAGAGCAAGTTCTTGGTGAGGAAAGGAAAGGAAGGAAAATAGTTTACTCTGGAGACACTAAACCTTGCCCTGAAATGATTCATTTCGCATACAACGCCGATGTTTTGATACATGAATCTACTTTTGAATCATCTCAGGAAGAAAAAGCCCTCAAATCCTGCCATTCCACCACCACACATGCAGCCACCATTGCCAGAGAAGCTGGAGTATCAGAACTAATTCTTTTCCATATGAGCACCCGTTACCGAGATAGTGATATGCTGAAAAAGGAAGCAAAACAGGTGTTTGATAAAGTTACAGTTGCAGAGGACTTTATGATCTATAAGGTGAAGAAACATGACTGATCCTGATCCATTATACATTAACTTAATCAAAATGGCCATAATCCTGATAATCTCATTCGTTATCATTAAAGGATTCATATACTTTGTAAAAAGATCTGGGAAACGATGGAATCTGGAACCCACACTAGTGCAAATTTTAATTGAAATCATCAAATATTCTGGAATAGCAGTAGCCATAACCCTTGCTTTAAGGGAATTTGGATGGGATGTTAGTGCCATACTCGTCAGTCTGGGTATTGTAGGTATTGCAATTGGTTTTGGTGCCAGGGACACCATATCAAACTTCATAGCTGGAATATTCATACTGGCTGATAAAAGCTTCCTGATCGGAGATATCGTTGAAATGTCTGGACAAAAGGGTAAAGTGATAAAACTGGGTTTAAGGGTCACCACTTTTAAAACTAACGATAACAAGATCATTACCCTCCCTAACTCCAATTTTTCCAAGAATCTCTACATCAATCATACTGCACAGGAAACACGCAGGGTAGGGTTGGATGTTAACATACCCTATGAGCTGGAACTGGAAGAAACAGTTACTTCACTTATAGATGTAGCATCAAAATGTAAATGGGTGTTGCATGACCCCAAACCCAACGTGTTTATAAAAGAAATGACAGATACTGGTATAAAGGCAACCCTGAATGTGTGGGTAAGTGATCCATGGAAGACAGCCGATTATCGAAGTCAGTTGGCCATGGAAGTTAAAGAGTTTTTGGTTGGGGGGAATAATGGTGACAACGTCCAAGTATAAAATTGCTTCAGTTGTGATTGTACTGTTTTGCGTCATTGTAGCCGCAAGCATTGCAATGGCCGGTTTTCAGCAAATGCAAAACGTTACCAAAGCCCAGAAAAGTGTTAAAGAGTATCAGGAAAGGATGAGTAACCCGGTTAATGCGCTTGACCCCACAGATTTTACCAGTTCATATATCAACGCCAACCTATACATACCCAAACTTGATGTTGTTGCCTCTATTCGTTCCGACACTGTAAATGGTTATAATGTGGTTTATCATTATCCAGAAAGTGTAATGTTCGGCCAACCAGGCGAATGTGGACTTTTAGGGCATAGAACTACATATTCTGCATTGTTTAAGAACATAGCATCTTTAGAGCCTGGTGATAAGGCCATTATCAAAGATTTCACAGAAAGAAAGAAATATGTGTACCAAGTAACCTCCAATGGAGATGACATACGATGGGACTACAAAACAAACCCCATTAGATTCTCACAGGAAGGAAAAACACGTTTATTGATCATTACATGTTATCCTCCTGGTAAAAAACAAGCTGCTTGGATTACTCATTTCAAATTGGTATCAAGTACTGATTTTTGATGCCAATAAGTTTTTTAATTTTTTTATTAGTTATGTTGACATTTTTTCTGCGATGAAACATTTCAAGAGAACGTATGACTCATAAAAGTTTTTAGTTCAAATAAATTCATTAAAATAACATAAATCGAAAATAAGGATTATAATTATGATATTTAACCGAACAAAGCTCCTAGTCATCGATTTACACATCACAATACTTATTAGTGATAAATATTCATAGTATTAACGAATATTTGTATATAATTTAATGTGTAGTTATAACACTTATTAATGAGAATTGGTTATTATATTATATAATTATCATCTAAAAAAAATAGTCTAAAAAAATTGGGATAAAAAAAGGCAAAATAATTTAAAATAACTAAAAGAGGCGTAAAAATGGTTGAAATCCTAATAGACGAAGATGCATGTGTTGGATGTGGTTCCTGTGTGGATGACTGCCCCAACGACGTGTACAAGATGAATGAGGAAAAATGGAAAACAGAAGTGGTGAATGCCGATGATTGCATGGCATGCCTATCCTGCCACGAGATCTGCCCTGCCCAGGCCATGACACACAAAGAAATTCACGTGGCCAAACGGTTATATATTGACCGAAAAGTAAACCACGTACTGGAAAGAATGATCTGAGGGGATTAAAAATGGATATGAGAGAAATAACCGATAATATAGGTACATTCAAACCAGAATTAATTCCCAAAGAAACTGGTGGAGACATAGATGACTATGAAGATGCACTACACGTGCTGATGAAATTCATGGGATCCATGTCCAGTGCCCTGGAACAGGTTTCAGGAAGAGGTGCAAACGCCATTGTTTACCAAGCAGGGAAAAGAATGGGACACGATGCCGCCAAAATGATGGAAAAAACCGATGACCTGGAAAAAGCCCTGTTTGAAATGGGCGAAGTCCTGGGACATGAATTTTACTATATAAAATGGAAACCAGCCGGACAGAACAGTTATGTCATCCAAAAAGATAACGAAGTAACAGTAAAACTTCTTTTCATGGACTGCGTTGTCAGACAAACCCTTCGAAGAACTGGATTGCCCCAAAAAGGCCCATTATGTTACCTCTTATATGGTTACATGGTGGGAGCTGTGGAAGAAATTATGGATGTTAAAGGAAAATTAGACATTGACCATGTAGGACCCAACGCATGTCTTAAAACCCTCACCATCAAATGGGGTGGAAAATAATGGTAAAAATAGCACTAGAAGCCCTGGCCAGCTGTTCTGGATGTGAAATCTCCATACTTGACCTTCACGAAGATCTAGTCAAATTACTGGACCAGGCAGAAATAGTTTACGCACCCATCATCATGGATGTCAAAGAAGTGCCAGAAGATATTGACATAGCCATTGTCTCTGGTTCAGTTAGAAACGCCGAAAACAAGGAAAGATTGGAAGAACTCAGAGAAAAATCAAAATACCTAATTGCATATGGAACATGCGCCTGCTATGGTGGTATAACTGGTATGGCCGACCTTTACACCTCTGAAGAGGTCACATCCCGTACTTACACCGACAACCCAAGTACCGAACCTGCTGAACTACCCAACGAAGTGGTTCCAGAACTGTTAAGTATTGTTCACCCTGCAGCTGACTTCACCTTTATTGATGGATTCATCCCAGGTTGTCCACCTAAAGAACAATTAACCCATGACATCCTGATACCCTTAATTAACGACGAAGCACCAGATGTTCCTAAAAAAAGTGTCTGTGCTGATTGTCAGCGTGAGATGGAACACGTGGAATTTGATAAAATACACCGCAGAATTGAAGGTGATCCAGATCCAGGAAAATGTTTCCTTAGTCAGGGATATGTTTGTCTTGGTTCAGTGACTCTGGGCCGTTGCGGTGCCCTTTGTACCTCAGCAGGAATCCCCTGTCACGGTTGTGGAGGCCCAGCACTTGATGTTCTAAGGGAACCAAGCCACGACATCTACAACGGAGTCATCAAGAGGATTTCTCACCTTTCCAAGATGCCAGAAAAAGATGTGGAAAAACAGCTTTACGATATTGGACACGTTATCTACGGATTCGTAATTGGAAGTACCACCATGGAGGATAAACAGGTTTCACTCATACCACAACTGGTTAAAAAGTGAAATCAAGATAAAAGGTGATAATTATGAAAAATATCGAAATAAGCCCAGTAAGCCGGATAGAAGGTCATGCCAAAATCACGGTACAGGTTGATGATTCCGGTAATGTGGCTGATGCCCACTTTCACGTTATGGAAATCAGGGGATTTGAAAAATTCCTGGAAGGTGCAGCAGTAGAAGAAGCACCCCGAATCACTCCACGTATATGTGGTATATGCCAGACAGCACACCACCTGGCAGCAGCCAAAGCCACAGACATGGTATTTGGACTGGAAGTGCCTGAAACAGCCAAAAAGCTAAGGGAACTCATGCTCCTGGGACAGTACATTCACTCCCATTCACTACACTTCTACTTCCTGGGTGCTCCAGACCTGGTTCTGGGCCCAGAATCTGACCCTGCCCTACGAAATGTGGTGGGAATTCTAAAAAGCAACCCAGACTTGGCTATGATGGCCATTAAAACCAGGAAAATCGGACAGATGATAACTGGTGTTGTGGGAGGTAAACCCATAAGCCCAGTAACTGCCATACCTGGAGGGCAATCAAGAGGCATAACCTCTGAACAACAAGCAGACTTATTAGCTCAATCTAAAGAAGCAATAACACTGATAGAACAGGGTGTGGAAGTAGCTAAACCATTATTTGAACAGTACGCTGAAGCTATTCAATCATTAGGACCTGTGGAAAGCCATTTCGGTGGGATAACCAAAGGTGGTACCATTGAATTCTATGATGGACCCGCCAAGATCATTGACAAATCCGGAAACCAGGTCTATGAATTTGCAGCCGCAGATTACCTGGACTACATCGAAGAAAAAGTGCAACCATGGAGTTACCTGAAATTCCCCTACCTGAAACAGATAGGATTCCCAGATGGAAATTACCGTGTGGGTCCACTGGCCAGACTCAATGTCATTGACACCATACCCACGGAAAAAGCCGGAGCACTCTACGGTGAATACAAGGATAAGTATGGAGTTGCCCAAAATGCTCTCCTGTATCACTATGCACGTTTAATTGAGTTGATGTACGCTGCAGAAAGAGCCGTGCAACTACTGGAAGATGACAGTATAACCGGTACTGACCTGCGCCAGCACCTATCAGAACCATTGATGACCAAGGACGAAGCAAAAGAATCCAGCGAAACCAGAAGGGGAGTTGGAATGATCGAGGCCACCAGAGGAATCCTGATCCATGACTATGAAACTGATGCTGCAGGATTCATCAACCGGGCCAACTTAATCGTTTCCACTGGACAGAACAACCTATCCATGGACATTGGAGTCAGAGAAACAGCTAAACAGATGATACATGGTGAAGATGTTGCAGAAGGTCTTAAAAACCAGTTGGAAATGATTGTAAGAGCATATGATCCCTGTCTGTCCTGTGCAACCCATGCAATAGATGGAAGCTCTCCTCTAGAAGTGGACATCTACGACAGCGAAGGCCAGCTACTCAAAAAACACTTACTGTGAGGTTCATCACCGGACCTCAAACTTTTTTTATTTTTAGAATTGCTTTTAAAAATTGAATTTTATATTAAACTGCTTTTTTGATTGATGTTTAAGTTAGTTCATTGTTACATACCATCTACAACAATAAACAATCTCTTAACATCCATTACTGATCACCAACCAAAAACGATAAGCATAATAAAAAGATAGATTAAAATTACTTTATATTACTCATGAGACAGATTAAATTACTTCATTATTATCACAATTCTCTTACCTTTAAACAGTGATCGGATGATTGACACCCATTTAAAGACACAACTGGAAAAAGCTACCCTGGCCCTGGATAAGACCACCGATATAGAAGGCATCCTTATTGTGGCCATTGATGGGCGGATTCTGCACCACAACTTAAGAGTTGATGTGGATATTAATCTCTTTGGTCCAATGTCACAGGTTATTTCCAACTCTTCTTATAGGCTCTTAAACTCATCTGGCCAGGGCGAAATGGAAAGAGTTCTGGTGGAATCTTCCGGGGGGAAAGCACTATTTTTAGGCCTGGAAAATGCACATTTAATTATTTTAATGCAGAATTCAGCTAACGTTGGCCTGGTTATGGTTAACGCCAAAAGAGCATCAGAAAAGATCAATGAAGCAACCCACGACCTTAAATTAGAGGTTCCAGAGGAAGTGCCAGTTGAACCAGAACCATCCGAAGAAATACCAACTGAAACAGTACCTGAAGAAATACCAACCGAAGAAGTACCTGCCGAGGAAATACCAGTTGAAACCACGTCACAACAACCGGTTACAACAGAAGAAACATCTTTAGAACCAGAGGAAACACCGATTGAAGAATTGGTGCCTGAAAAAGAGTTGGTTGAAGAAAGTTCTGGAGAAATTAAAGTTGAATCCGAAACTGTTGAGGTCCAAGAAGAAACCGTAACTCCCTCTTTATCAGAATCTACTACTCCTGAAAGCAAACCACAAGAAGTTGAAAGTAAAACCGGAACTGCAGAACTTGATCAATTAGAAAAAGCTGAAATTGTTGAAGTAGAACCAGAAACTCTGGAAACAAAACCAGAAACTCCAGAAGAAAAACCAGAAACCCTTGAAACAGAACCTCCAACTATCGAAGCAGAACCCGAAATCGTTGAAGAACCCGAAATCGTTGAAGAACCCGAAATCGTTGAAGAACCCGAAATCGTTGAAGAACCCGAAATCGTTGAAGAACCTGAAGAGAGAAAACCAAGTATACCCACGGTTAAACCCCCTATATCATTCCCAACCCTTCCAGATCATGTTGAAGTGCCTGATGATCCGGAAAAACGTTCCGAACTCATATTGGACATTTATGAAAAGATTTTCCTGGCCATGTCCCTGGGTGCAGCCAAGATCATGGGTGTTGCACCGGCCAGAGGACTCACCAAACAGTTCCTGCCCTTTGAAAAATGTCCGAAATTACTCCATAACGTTAACTTAAAAAGTAATGCCACCATTGATTTTACCCAGATAAAAAAGAACGCCCAGGAAATTCCCGTGCCAGAGCGAGAAGAAATATTTATCCATGATTTCAGTCGGATGATAAAGATCATAACTGAAAATTATGGCAATGTAATGGGTTACGAGGCATTCAGAGGTATGGTCCGTGCTGAGTTTTTAGCAATCAAGAAGTCCTATGGCGATGCAATGGATACACTTAACATCAAAAAGAACATGCATCCAGAAATTGCTCATCTCTTCAGTTAAGAGACACCCATCATCAGTTGAAAGACTGTTCATCTATCCAATTAATGTTCTCTTATCCATTTAATGATCATCTATCCAGTTAACTCTCTCCTATCCATTTAATGATCATCTATCCAGTTAACTCTCTCCGAT
The DNA here is from genome assembly GCF_017873625.1 of Methanobacterium petrolearium. Classification (NCBI taxonomy): domain Archaea; kingdom Methanobacteriati; phylum Methanobacteriota; class Methanobacteria; order Methanobacteriales; family Methanobacteriaceae; genus Methanobacterium; species Methanobacterium petrolearium. The sequence goes on from NZ_JAGGKL010000004.1 coordinate 151,882, forward strand.
CCAGTTAACTCTCTCCGATCCAGTTAACTCTCTCCGATCCAGTTAACTCTCTCCGATCCAGTTAACTCTCCCCTATCCAGTTAACTCTCCCCTATCCAGTTAACTCTCCCCTATCCAGTTAACTCTCCCCTATCCAGTTAACTCTCCCCTATCCAGTTAACACTTATCTATCCAGTTAACAGATTACTAAAAAAAATATCAACCAATTACTTAAATCCCAGTCCAACACACTGCCTTTTTTTATCCATATCAACCATCAACCATCATAATGGGATATAGAAAAAATTTTAGACTTTTTTTAAAAAATAAATTAAAATTAAATCAGTAAGGTTGTAAAAAAATAGGTAATTGACTAAATTTTAAAACTTTTTAAAATAGCAGTTACATACCATGACCATGCTATAATGGATTTAAAAAAATAACAGAAACATTCACCAATAATATTTTTAGATAAAGAAATATTCGGAAATTTATACAAAATATAACATTTAAAATATGAAAAAGACGGTGATAACATGAACGGACCATGGGTGGAGAAATACCGGCCACAAAACCTGGATGAGGTTGTGGGTCAGGATCACATTATACAAAGACTCAAACAATACGTAAACGAGGAGAGCATGCCTAATCTCATGTTCACCGGCCCGGCTGGGGTGGGAAAGACCACCACCGCCATTGCACTGGCCAAGGCCATGCTGGGGGAATACTGGAAGCAGAACTTCCTGGAGCTGAACGCATCGGATGCCAGGGGTATTGAAACAGTCAGGAAGGATATCAAAAGTTTCTGCCGGCTGAAGGCGGTTGGGGCTCCCTTCAGGATCATATTCCTGGATGAAGTGGACAACATGACTAAGGATGCCCAGCACGCACTGCGTCGGGAGATGGAGATGTACACCAAAACATCCTCCTTTATTCTTTCATGTAACTACTCATCCAAGATCATCGACCCCATCCAGTCCAGGTGTGCTATTTTCAGATTCGCACCCATCAAGGGACATCGAATTGTGGGGAGGCTGGAACAGATCGCCAAAACAGAAGGGGTTAAATACGCCCCAGGAAGTCTGGAAAGCATTGTCTACTTTGCTGAAGGAGATATGCGCCGGGCAGTGAACATCCTCCAGTCCACTGCATCCATGGGTGAGGAAATAACCGAGGAAAATGTTCACGACGTTGTTTCCAAGGCCAAACCCAAAGATGTCAGGCGTATCGTTAATTTAGCACTAGATGGAGATTTCATGAAAGCCCGTGACCTATTAAGAGAGGTTATGGTGGTTCAGGGGACCAGTGGAGAGGACATGGTAACCCAGATCTATCAGGAAGTCTCCAGGATGTCCATGGATGATCTTATCAGTGGCAAGGAGTATGTTGATCTGGTGGAGCATATTGGGGAATACGATTTCCGGATCCGGGAAGGTGCCAATCCCAGGATACAGTTAGAAGCTCTTTTAACCAAATTTTTACCAAAAGAAAAGGCAGATTAGATGTTGTGGACCGATAAATACCGTCCCAAAACCATGAACGAAGTTCTGGGTAATAAAAAGGCGGTTGAAGAGATTGATGAGTGGGTGGAAAGCTGGGAGCACGGTGAACCCCAGAAGTGTCTTCTGCTTATAGGGCCTCCTGGAACCGGTAAAACCACTCTGGCCCATTTGATATCTGTTTATTTCTCTGATCACATTGAGCTTAATGCCAGTGACAAGAGATCCTTTGACATTATAATGAACACCATTGGGGAAGCATCTGCCTCAACTTCCCTGTTTGGTGAGGGCAGGAAGCTGATCATCCTGGATGAGGTGGATGGGCTCCATGGTAATGAGGATCGTGGTGGTATACGGGCCATAAATAAGATCATCAAGGAGGGTCATCATCCCATGATCATGATGGCCAATGATCTTTACAGTAAACGTATCACCAGCCTGAAATCCAAATGTCAGGTTATCAAGATCCGTAAGGTGCACACCAACTCCATTGTGGCCCTCTTAAAGCGGATCTGTGTTAAGGAGGGTGTTGATTTTGAGGAGCACGTTCTCCGCACCCTGGCTAAAAGATCACGTGGTGACCTTAGATCAGCCATCAACGACCTTCAGGTGATTGCCCAAGGTAAGGACAAGATCACCTCTGATGATCTGGAGATCATATCCCAGAAGGATGATATTAACAATATCTTCGACTCGGTTCGAACTGTGCTTAAAAGCAAAACCCCCCGACATATCCGTGATGCACTACGGTTAGAGGCACAGCCAGGATTCATCCTGGAGCAAATCACTGAAAATATTCCCCGGGAATATGAAAAGCCAGAAGAAATCGAGAGGGCCTATGATGCCGTGGCAGAAGCAGATGTGTATCTGGGTAGGGCTTTCCATACCAGGCATTATGGTTACTGGAAGTACACCTATGACCTGATGGGAGTGGGAGTGGCCATGGCCAAGGATGAAACCTATAAGAAGTTCAGTAGATATGCCAGTTCCACATTCTACAGTAAACTATCCAAGAACCGTGCCAAGAGGGATCTCAGGGACAGGGTAGCAACCAAGATGGGGATGAAGATGCACACTTCCCGGGCAGTGGCCATTGAACAGTTCCCCTACTTTGAGATAATGTTCCAGCCAGAAGATGTAGCCCGAGACCTGGCAGACTACTTTGAACTGGATGATGCCGAGGTTAAACAGTTCCGGAAGCGGAAGATAAAAAATAGGAAGACCAAGAAGGTTTCTGAGGCTAAAAGTAAAGGTAAAACTAAAGCCGTGCCAAAAAAATCCTCAAAAAAAGCTTCCAATGAAACTAAACCTGTTTCTTCTAAAAAGGGTTCTAAAGACGTGAAACCTGAAAAAGGTTCTAAAAACGTGAAACCTGAAAAGAGTTCTAAAGACGTAAAATCTGAAAAGATTGTCGAAGATTCCAAATCAGAGGATAAATCAGGCGAAGGTAAAAAAAATAAGACAAGAAAGAAGAGAACTAATTCTTCAAAGGCCGCATCGCCAGATAATGGTGACTCAGGGAAGTCTGAATCTAAGGATAATGGTAAGCAGGTTTCGCTTTTTAGTTTTAAATGAGCTTTCAGGTTACAGATACAGGTTCACCATCTGGTGAACTTTGATTTTTTTAAATGAACGCTTGGGAAAACCGTCTTGATCCCATTATCTTCTTCCATTGTTGTTCTGACCCAGCCTTCCTCATTTTTTTAGATCTTCCTCATTTTACAAAAATTATATATTGGATAGTAATCCAATCTACACTTATCGGAATAGGGTTGCCGTGTTCTGGTGATGGTGTTTATTAATCGAAATCTATTAATAATAGTTTGATTTGTATTAATTATCTGGGGAATGACAGTGAAATTTTATCCACAATCTGTGGTTGGGGAGTGGTTTAATGGTTAGTATTCTCTTAGTTGAGGATGAATTTGTTGAAGCTATGGATCTTAAGAATCAATTGGAATCCCTTGGTTATTTTGTACCTGACATTGCTTCTGACTGTGAGGAAGCTGTTAGAAAAGTAGTGGAATTAGAACCTGATCTTGTTTTGACGGATATGGTTTTCAAAGAAGATGTTAATGGTGTAGACATAGTTGCGAAAATTAAAAGGTTGAATATACCGGTAGTGTACATCACAGGCCAGTTTGATGAATCTACATTCCAGGAAGCTATGTTAACTGATCCTGATGGTTATCTGGTGAAACCGTACAATACGCATAATCTTAAGTTTATCATTGAAGTGGCACTTCAAAGATCAAGACAGCGCTTAAGCCCTGATGAAAGGGACTATCTGGAATCTGTGGATAATTCAATGATTGTGGTTTTTAAAACCAATTTGGAGGGGGATATACTTTTTGTTAATAAGGCGATGGTTGATAGGTTCAAATTTAAAAGTGTGGATGAGGTGTTAGGAAAGAAATCCCTGGATTTTTATAAAAACCCTTCTGATCGGGAAAAGATCATCAACAACCTCAAACAGGATAATTCAGCTGAAGGTGAATTTGAAATGCTCACATCTGATGGTGAGGTCATTAACATCCTTATAAAGGCCCACATGACCAAGGATGGTTTGTTTGGAACTATGCTGAATATCACTAAACGGGTACAGGCGGAAAATAAGCTTAAAGAATCTCTGTTAGAAAAGGAGATTTTGCTTAGTGAGATTCATCATCGGGTTAAGAATAATCTTCAGATAATTTCCAGCCTCCTCAATTTACAAAAGAGTTATGTGGAGGGGGAAGAATCGGTTAATATATTAAAGGATAGTCAGGGCAGGGTCAGGACCATGGCCATGATCCATGAAAAACTCTATCAGTCTCCTACTTTCCGCAATATTCCCATTAAAGAGTATGTCATTGAACTTGTTAACAGTATTTTGAATTCTTATGGAATTTCAAAAGGCATGGTTTATCCAGAATTTGATGTTGAAGACTTGAAAGTGGATATTGACACTGCCTTACCCATGGGACTTGTTATCAATGAACTGGTAACCAACAGTATCAAATATGCCTTTCCCCAGAATAGGGGCACCCTACAAATCCAGTTCAGTTGCGGATCCAATGAGGATTACCAACTGGTGGTGGCAGATGATGGTGTGGGATTACCTGAAGATGTTAACATTGAAATTACGGACTCTTTAGGCCTTCAACTGGTAAATACTCTCGTGAATCAATTGGACGGCGAATTAAATATAGACAGCAGCCACGGAACCAAGTTCCAAATCAATTTCAAACAATTACAATACAAAAAAAGGATTTGAAGACCAGGCATGTCATAATTATGATATATTTTGGTTAAAATAAGTTCAAATATCGTTTTGATTTTGAAATTAATTATATTTTCGTTGATTGAACATAATTAAACATATATTCAATTGAAAAGATTTAACTTTATTTATTTATATTTTATAGATTTTAATTTTCACCAATTTTTGTTCAATAATTTTAAAAAAATATGATTTTAGCTCATAACTGATTTCTATTCAAAATAAGTCCTTACAACATTTTTCAATGTTTCAAGTGACTGTTTGGTTCGTTATCTTGTATTATTTAACGAAGTAATTCATAGAATTATTCTGCACTTAATATCACTGGAAAAAATTCGCTTATAGCTACCAAAGTCTATTTTATTTCTTTTTTCGCTTTTTTGATTAACCACATAATTAACAACATGTTTACTAAAATAATAAGTAGTAAGATTAATGATTCAGTTAACCATTCAGATGGAATTGATGTGTTAGTAATTGTAACCGTCACATTGACCATGATTTTTCACCCCATGAAACTCTTTATTAATGAGGCTGCCTCACAAAGAATTTTCTTTGATTATATGTTTAGTTGTTAAGTGTTTAGTTATTAATATTACTAGGTAGCCATCCATGGCCGTAAATAAGAGTACTTCAAATCATCAACTAGATTATGGAAGAGAAAAAGGTTGATCTTAATCTAGTAAAATCAGTGAATCAGTATCTTAAGGAACATGACCTTGTTAAATTCTTCTAATTATAATATTCAAAAGTTTGTTTTATAAAATAGGTTTTAAAATACTTAAAATAACTAAAAAAACGAATATGTTTGTGGCTATTATTTGAAGGTGGCGTTGAACCTTTTCATTTCTGCCTTGTGCCCATGAAACAAAAATAAATAGTAATATAAGAGTTGAAAAAACTGAAAGTGCTAACAAAGTAAAGAATATTAATTGCCAGGTTCCATCTAGTGCCATGCTTTCCCACATGAAAAATATGGATAGATATGCAACGATTATTCCCAAATAACCCATAAAAACATATTTCTCAGAATTGGTTTCTAAACATTCTGTGACTTCCTGACCTGTGGTTAACTGTTCTAACATTTTAAATAATTTACTTGTATTTTTAACACTATCAGAACCTATTAAAAAATCTCCACCTAAAATATTATCATCACAAATAATCCTTATCCAATTTTGCATATACACTGTACCAACTAGACCATACGGACTAAATTCTTTGAAAGAATATTTTTCAAAGGATTCAATGTTAGAACTACTCAAAATAAATGATAAATCATCTTTCAGATACTGATATTTCTCTGAATCAGAATCATCAAAACAATTATACATCAAATTATTATCCCTAATCAACACATCTCCTCGAGAAAAATATGCCAATGGATTGCTTTTAGCCCTTGGGAAACCTTCAGGTAAACTAAAATTACCAAATAATCTCTCAACAAAAAACGAAGATTTAATCACTTTTACAAAATTATCTAAATGATCTACGGAACTTATCCAAATAACAGAGTTTAAATCCATTAAAACACTTTTTTAGGCATATGAATACTAAATTAATTTGTAAACATTATCATCTAATAATTATCATCTAATAAATAATAACTTTTGATCTTGAATATAAACATTTGCGCTGTTTGAATCTAGTTTCTTTTTAACTTGTAAATTTTGTAATAACAGAGCGAATTCATCTCATTGAAAAAATAAAAAATGATCTTAAATCTCACCTTTGAGTTCTTTAACTCTTTTTTCATCTCCAAAATAGGATTACATAAATGATTGACACATTTATTTTAATAATCAATTAATAATTTTTAAATATTTTTTATATCAAAAACAGCCTTAAATATGGTACATTGCTTAATAAATATATGTAAACATTTTTACTTAAATTTAAAGGTTTAAAGCCCCAATTGTTCTTATAAAGTTAGAATTAAATTGAATTTTACGAAACTAATTATCAAATAGTTTATAAAATATGGAAAACAAGAAGAAAAATCCTTTTTTCAACAAAAAAAATCTAAGACCCTAAAACTCTTTTTACTTTTTTAAAATAGAAATAAAAATAAATAAAATGGGAAATGGAATGAAATTAGAATAGTAAAAGAGTTAAATCATCATAAACATGGCTAAAACTCCGATTACCTCCAGTACCATGAAAATCAATCCTATGATCAGGACAATGATTTCACCTAGAGAAAGGCCCTTGCGCAGAGGCAAATCTCCCTGTTCTTTCAACCAGTATTCGTTTAAAGTTTTTTGAACCATGTAAAATGGGATAACCAGACCGAAAGATAACAATAAAGAGATCATACCAGTTAATGGATTATCATAAAAGCTTAACCTCACAGACAGGTATGATAGAACCACCCAACTTATGATCACTGTGTATATTGAGAATGGTTTAACATTGGCTTCCTCTTCATAATCCTTTAAATCCTTGAATTGTGTTCCTACGAAATATAAATTGACTAAAGGTATGAAAAGGCCCACTGTTCTAAGACCTGGACTTATATCCAGATTTTTGTGTTTTTTGAAATCCCGCCAATTACGGTAGAACCAGTATATTTCATATAAACCCCCTGTGAGAATTATAAGCCAAATTAACTTATTTAGAGGCTGCACATTAGAAACACTGGGATCATTTGAAACATTATCAACACCATAAACACCAGATGATTCGCTTCTTCCAGATTCTTTTTGCATGTCAAATGATGTTCCACACTTACCACACTTTTTAGAACCTTTTTCTACATGTTCACCACATTCAGGACAATAATTAATACTGATTTCTTCTGTATCCATCTATATTCCCCATTTATTCAACTCTATCCCTTAATCTCACATAATACTCATTAAAGAAAAGTATTATTTCATCATAATAAAAAGTTTTCCATTAGTAATAGAATAGAGGTGTTAGGAGTTTTAAAGATATATCACGAAATAAATTTTTCTTTATCATAGTGTGGTATGACGAAGTAATTAATTGATAGTACTTTACAATAATTGTTTTAAGGGGTTCTTTGTTCTGGTCAGGCCTGTTTATTGGTTTTTTAATTTTATTTATATAAGTTCAGAATGAACATATGTATTAAATATTTCATTTACATTGCATTTGTGTTCAATTACTGAAAATTGTTTGATTATTAAATTAAAAAGATTCTTAGTTATTATTGTTACAATTAAATTATTTATTATTGAATTGAATACAATTATTATGGTAAGTTTGCAAAATGATAGAATTTACATAATAGCTTGGGTAAGTGGTGTTGCAGTTTTATTTTTATTTTGTCTGTTTTTATCAATTGGATTATTAATAAACATTTTCCCCGAAACATATCCCGCACTTCACGGCGGAATTTGGAAGTTTATAGCTTGGGTTGTAGCATTTTTATTAAATATCCCACTTTCATACCTTTTTACACTCATTCTCAATAAAATTATCTTGGGAACATGGCGAAAGGATAAGAATATAAAAAAACAGGAAAAATGATGATACCATATTAGAAGTAGCAGGTAGCCAAGAAGGTGACAATCTGGAAGTCACCATAGAAAACTGAAAGTACCAATAGAACAATGATGGGGGAATATTATGGGAAATTCAACTTTTAGATGTATAGAAGTATCAAAATTAGGGTTAAATGAATTAAGATTAATATATGACAGGGAAGAACATAGAAATAGTACTATAGAATCTAAAACTGCAGGTTTATTCGGATTTTCCTCATTATTAGTTGCTTTGCTTGTATTTACCCTTAATTCTATTCTTTCTAATATAGGAACACTACCTTGGCTGGCACAAAAAATAATCCAACTCTCAAATATTATTGGGATATGTTTAATTTTCTTATGTTTAATTTCACTTCTTCAAATTTTAAAAATCAGAGAATTTATAACTCCCTTCGCTTTTGACCCGAATGATATAGAAGCTCTACTAGCTAAATCAGATGAAGAATTAACGGATTTTATCACTGAAGATTATAGGAAAAGTGTATCACATCTTAATTGTGTAAACGAAAAGAAAGCAGATTTATTAGAAGATGCACTGAAAAAGTTAAAGTTCGGCGTCTATTTTTCTTTAATACCATTAATTGGTTTTCTAATTCTTAAGTTATGGATGTGATAAAATGGGTGTTAACCATCATATTAAAGCATGCTACAATGGTAAATGTGCAAATGAAGAATGCAAAAAGGAATTCAAAGAAGATTTCATTATTTATAAGTGTGAAGAATGTAATGAATACTTCTGTTATGCTTGTTTTTGCAAACAACATTATGAAAGACATAAAAAACCAATCCAATGGTTAGAATACAGAATAAAGAATGGAAAACCTCAAATCACAAGGGATCCACATGACCCACCATAATAAATCAATTAATATTATGTATTAAAAAGAGAATCATCATTGGATTATAATTTAGGGGATAAATATGATGAATATTAGTTTCGGGGGGTATCAAGAGAAGACTATGGAAGATATTCCTTTTTTGAAATGTCCAAATTGTAATAATGTTGGTCATAGCTTAACTGGAAGAGGTGATGGTATTTGGGAGTGTGATATTTGTAAACACCAAGATATACGCGAAAAATTCCCAATAATTCGAATTATGAAGGCTGTATTAACTTGTAGTAAATGCCAAACAAAAATTCATGATACTCCCAGTTACGGCTCTAGATTTTTTTCATGTTATGAATGTAGGAATGTTGTTGCTGTAAAATACAATAAAAAGTTTTATCAACCAACAGAAATTATAAATACACGATTTCAATCCCCTGAAAGCTTGAAAGGATTAGGAAGGGGAATTAATTTAGTTGAATGCCGTAATCTACGCACTACCTTACCACTTTATTTGTTGGAATTTTTATCACATGAAGAAGAAAATGGTTTTTTATCCTTTAAATCTAAGTATCAAAATGCCATATTGCTATATGTCCATAATGAATGTATAGGGTATCTTATTTGGTCTTTTAAAAAAAGAGAACATGATGGTTGTCCAATTTTAAGGCAAGTTTTTATTAAAAAAGAGCATCGCAAAAAAGGTTGGGGTTCACTATTAATACAAACATGGTATAACATATATGTTACTTCTAATGGAGGTAAATTTGGGGTTGAAAATCCTAATAACATCACATTTAAAATTTTAATAAATCTAGAGCATATTACAAAAGATAAAAATAATTTGGAATATAAGGACTGTTTTCTTATTACCTAATTGTGGTAAATATGCAGGAATAATCCAAAATGGTACGGAAAGATAATAATAAAACCAATGTTCTTCTTGAATTCCTGTCGTACTAAAAACAGGGAAAAATGTAGGGGATAAGTCAATAAAATGGTACAAAAAGATAAAATGAAAGTAGGTTTGATAGGCTTCAATTTCATTAAAGTTTCACAGATCCCCCGCATGACTAAATAATTAAAATTATTTTCCAAAAATGAAACTTTCCCTTTAGGTGAAGGTCAGGAGAAATGAGGAAACTTTGAATTACTCTTTTTTTACTTTAATAAATTATTCAAATTGTAGAAGATAATCTATACTTATCAAATAATACTTGAACGTTAGCGTACATTGAAGTGCACGTTCAATGAGTACTTCCAGGTACTGATTCTTATTTTATTCCCCTTTATCCCATGTTTTAAACGTTACTACTATTCATATCTATTTTGTTCTAATGATTATTCTAAATAAATTGATTAAGGAGAGTGATGGATAGAAGTAATAACTAACTTATCATCCCAGAGGCAATGTCATGGATAAAACGGATATAAAGAAGAAGATAATTATTGCCGGACTTTTGGCTTCTTTTCTCACCCCATTTGTAAGGGCATCTGTAAATGTGGCCTTACCCACAATGGCTGTTGACCTTAACCTGTCAGCCATCTTTTTAACATGGCTACCCACTTTGTATTTACTGGTAACTGCCATACTGTATGTTCCCTTTGGAAGGTTGGGTGATCTCTACGGTAGAAAACGCATCTTCCAGTACGGACTGATCATCTTCACAGTAAGCTCCTTTTTATCTGCATTCTCCATATCCGGTGAAATGCTTCTGGCTATCCGAATTTTCCAAAGTATAGGACACGCCATGATCTTCGCCAACCTATACGCCATCATAACCTCAGCATTCCCTGAAAATGAAAGAGGCGGAGTACTGGGCTTGATCTCAATAGGTGTCTTCGGAGGATTAATATTCGGACCAATCATTGGAGGATTACTCACCCAATTAGTAGGATGGAGATTTTTGTTCATCCTGGATTCACTCATCGGTGTGGTGGCGGCTGTTGTTATCAGCCGGTTCAAATATGAATGGGCAGAAGCAACAAGTGAAAAATTCGATGTTCTGGGGGCCATCATCCTCGGCATATCCTTAACCACCATAATCTACAGTTTATCAACTTTCGACCAGAAGTATGGGCTGTTTTTAACCATCGCCGGAATCATAGGGCTTTCATTATTCTACTTAGTGGAAAAAAGGACAAAATTCCCCCTTATCCCCATGGAATTATTCAACAATAAAACATTCACCTTTGGCAATATCACTGGTTTTATCAATTACGGCATATTTATAACATTCAGTTTTCTTTTAAACCTGTATTTCCAGTATATTAAAGGATTTGATCCATTTACAACCGGTTTGATAGTTGCATTACCCTCCATATCAATGATCGTGGTATCACCTCTTGCTGGAAGATTAGCCGACAGGATTGATTCGGCAACTGTGACCACGGCAGGGATGATTGTAACCACCATTGGACTGGCAATTATGACTGTACTCAATAAAAATAGTAGTTTACTGCTGGGACTATGTTCCATTATACTTTTCGGATGCGGAATAGGTTTATTCTATTCCCCCAATACCAAAACTGTGGTTAGTTCTGTGGAAAAGAAATATTATGGAGTGGCCACAGCCACCCTGAGTAACATGAGATCCATGGGACAGATCTTTGGAATGGGAATCGCCATGCTAATGATCTCCATATTCCTGGGCAAAGTAGAAATCTCACCTGCCAACTACATTGAATTGGGTCAAAGCATAAGGGCCACTCTAATAATCCTATCATTACTATGCGCTGTTGGGATCTTTACCTCATTGATCAAAGAAAATAATCAATCTAAAAATGGAAACGCTTAATCCCTTTTTACTGCTAACGTTATAATAAAAACTGTTAAGCAAAATGTATTCAATGATTAAAAAAAACATTGAGTCGCTCTTTCTTACTTTTAGTAAATTATTTATATTGTAGAAATATGATCTATATTTAGCAGGTAAAACCTGGGAGTCAGTGTACCTTGAGGTGCACGTCCAATGAGTACTTCCAGGTACTGATTCTTATTTTATTTCCCTTTATTCCATATTTTTGACATTTTACACTTTATATTTAATAGATCAGCATATAACTCATTTTTGTGCTCAAATTTCTGAAAATAAGACCATGCTATTATATCTGCAAACTGTAACCCTGACCAGGCATGGGAATAACTATGGTATATTTGTATATTCCTAATTTCAGAATTGCGAATTAATTGATCCCCAAAATAATTGTCAAAATCATCCCGAAGCATCTGTTTTCCTTTTGATTTATCGATTCTGACTTCCACATTGCCTTTTGTTTCTATTAAATTGGCAAGATATCCTGCAACATAATTATAGAGTTTATGTTTATCGTTGATAAGAAATTCACTGTTGAGAAAACTTTTATTCATAACCGTGCAGAATACTTGAGAACCTTCCAGTTTATTAAGCTCTTTTAACATGTGTGTCCTAACTTCAAAGAAGATTTGTTTGCTTTAACTTCATTAGCCTTGGATAACTCTTTTTTAAACTTATTCCGCCTCATATTCTTGATTATTTTGTCCAATGGCCGGAAATCATCAACTAGTAAAGCAACAATCAATAAATATTTTGAACCACGTAACCCAAGATCCCCACTCTCATCAATATACAGATAGTTCAAAACTCAACCTCCATTAATAATAACATACTATTTAGTTAATAATAGTTTACTAAAAATATTAGATTAAAAAAGTGAAGGAAAAAATTCAAATCCCAAATATGACACATTTATTACAATTTATAACTCAATACTAAGTAATATTCAAAATATTTAATTTTAAGGATGATATGTGTGCCAAAAACTAAATTTAGAGTTAATGGATATGATTATAAACTCTCTAAGATTCTAGAATTTGACAATCTAAGCCATTCAACAAAGAACATTTTAACTATTGTCGTTTTGATTGCTGGTGTAATTGTGGGATTATTTGTCGGCATTTACATCTATAAAATTTAACTAAAAGGGAAAATATTTCTTATCCTTTAAATCTTGACTTCTATCTATAATGTAAGCCCCAATGTAAACAGCACCATCATCACCAAAAATGAGTTGGCCACCGGGTCGGTTAGGCTGGTGGATAATGGTATGACAATGTTATCTGGATCAAGGCCTTTCCTATAGGAAATAGCATTCAGGTAGAATGCAATTAAAAGCATCAGGGGTGTGAGCATTAACCCGGCTGCAGTGCTGATGAAGACCATGTTAACCAGTCCCACTGGTTGGATACCAATAACCAGGGATCCAAAGTAGGCCAGAACACCTATCAATGGGTAGATGATTACAGCCAGGATTATGATTATGGCAAAATTCCTTAATGCTTCCTCTGTAGGTCTCAGGGAGGATTCTATGGAACCAATGTGTAATCCGGAAGATAGTCTGGCTCCCAGGATACTGACCAGATCCCCACTTTCACCTGAAAACAGTGGTACCAGGGCCAGGATACTGGGATTGCTTAAAATAGTGGAGAAACTACCGTTTAGAATTGTACCGGCAGCAGTTCCAAACAGGGATGACAAAAATAAGGTGGGGGTGCTGTGCACCATGATCTTCTTAAGATGACTGCCCCTTCTTATCCCATAGGCAAAACCCATTATCCCCAGGATAATAAATATGGCAAATAAGATGTTTTCTGCAAATCCGTTCCTGATCCACGACAGTATATACACGGCTAAAAGGATGGATGGAATGGTGAAAAGGTCTCCAGAGGCTGCGATTAAGGGTGTGGTTACATTGTCGGGATCCCATCCATTTTCATAACTTTTGATGGAAATCAGGATGGTTGCCGGTAAGAGTAGTGCCCCTGAAAATATTCCTCCCAGCACAGAGATGATTGTGAAGTCCATGATACTGATACTTTCAAATCCTAAAAGAATACAGAAACCCTTGGCTGCAAATGCCAGGAAAATCGACATTATAACGGTTAGAATTATTGCAGAAATAATGTTCTGGTTTAAAACTGGTGATTTTTTTAATTCAGGAGTTAGAATACCAATATGGAGGTTGGAACCCAGCCTGGATCCTAATGCACCGAATATATTCCCCCTCATCCCAATTGCCCCGGGGATGAGGACCAGGAGGCCGGGGAACATCTGCAGGGTATTGGTCATTCCACTTAAGAATATGCCGGCAATTAGATCTCCTATGGCACATATGAAAAGGGCGGTGAATGTTTCGCCTAAGACCCGGGAGACATCTCTAAAAAAGTTAGTGAACTTACCACTTATGATGAATGGCATCTGGAAGATTTTTAAGGACCTTTTTGAAACTAGGACTGCTAATTTTACCATCCAGTCTAAGATGATATGGGTATATTCGCCAATCTTCTTCAGTAGTTTCTCCGTCCATTTCACCGAACCACCCTGAAATTACAGTAGGGGCTGATTTTGCCAAGTATAACTCAGATAAATGTTTCAAATCGTTCTTTTTACTACTTGTAAATTGATTTTTCAACATTTCTATCTCTTTTTATCAGTTAAAGTGCTGGTACGTCCTCTTTAACTCGTTCCATTACTATCATTTCAGTCAAATCTTCAACACCATCAATTGAACGGATTTTTGAATTTATCAATTGATTCAAGTCCTCAATGCTTTTGACCCAGACTTTAATTAGAATATCATACTCTCCAGATACACTGTAAACTTCTGAAACTTCTTTAAGCCTTGAAAGTTCTTCTTTTACTAATTCGTGCCGTTCAGACTCGGTCTGGATAATGATTATGGAAGTTATTTCCAGACCAATTTTCTGCCAGTCTGGTATCAGAGTGTAACGTTTTATCACGTCTTTTTCCAATTTTTTAAGTCTGTTTGATATGGTTGCATCGGGGATGTCAATCTCTTTTGACATTTGAGATATGGTAATCCTCGAATTTTTAATCAGAGAACGGATTATAGCTAAATCTACATCATCCATTTTTCCAACACCTTATCATAATACAGAATAAGAATATATCCACATGTACTTATAAAGGTTTGGGAAAATTACCAAAAATAATCAAAAAAATGAGTATTTTTCTAAATTTGCATCATGAATTTAGAAATTTCTTAAATTTGTGGGGAAAAGATATCTAATCTTCAGCAAATTCTTCGTATTCGAGGTCTTCTAGCTTGGTTTCTCCACTGGCAAGTTGTGTGAGTAGGGATCCGCCAGTTTCGTTTCCTTTAGCTATGAGTGCGTCTCCGGCTGAGATTATGGTGTTCCTATCCGGCCCATATATCCAGGATTCATTTCTTCTGATGGCAATAACTGTCATCCCGGTCCTGGTGGCGAGTAGAAGTTCTCCTAAAGATTTATCGATTAGTTCTGAACCTTCGGAGATTTCAACCCTCATTATAACTTCATCTGACTCTTCCATGACCATTTTAAACACAGGGTGTGGTTTCATATCTTTTAAAACCAGGTCGGCTATGTCTTTTGCTGAGTCGGCTATGGTTTCTGCAGCTTCCCCCACTTCCAGCAGGGCGGTTAATTTTTCTGCATCTTCCACTGTCCTTGCAGCCATGAGTGATTCTTTTTTAATCTGGTAGTTAAGCCTGTTTACCTTGTTTTCAAGTTTTATAACTTCTTCTGCAGCGTCTTTACTGTTAAAAAGTAGTGCAGAATATGCTAAATCTACCATTAATTCGGACATGTTCTTCATTTCGATTAAAATGTCCTTAATACTTTTAGGCACCTTTCATCCTCCAGATATTCTAGGTCTAATAAAAATATAATATAAATAGTATAATGTGAACACGTTAAAAACTTTTTTCATAATCCCCCCAAAAACAGAGATATTTCAAAAACTCTGATCTAGGCGATTCAACATCTAAAGGATCCAACTATACCATGAAAAACATTATACATCAACATAAGATGTTTAATTAACAGGAACAGGTCCAGACAACACCATCATCATAGATGGGATTGCAAAAGAAAGCATTATAAAATTATACTGATCCACCATGGACCCATTTTTGACCTTACAACAAATGGATTCACCCTTTACCAACGAAAAACGCAACTCATGGTAGCAGAATATACTTTTTTTGAAATTTTTATTTAGCTTAGGTTTTTTATATTAGATACTCTCATAAAAGTTATTAGAAATAAAGGTAGTGAAAACAATGGCTAAAACAATTGCAGCAACACCAACCTTATCAGGAAAAGCTGCGGATCGTTTCGTTCGAAACTTGGATAAACCAGTTACACTCGAGAAAAAGAAATTCTTGGAAGAATCCCGAAAAGTTTATAGGACCATTAAAGCTAATAGCGAACGCTAGGAAGTCCAATCTTCTAGATCTGTGTACATGGCCACATGCCGATCTTCACATTCTGCTAATTCTACAAAATAATTCTTTTCATAAAATTTTTCAATCCCTTGATAGGCATCTACTGAAATAAAACGCACACCTACTTTTTCACCTAACTCTAATGCCAGACCAACTGCATACATGATTAAAATGCTGCCCACATTTTTTCGTTTATGATCCTCGTGTACAGCTAATCTGCCAATTTTAATGGAAGGGAACGCAGGGTAATTAACTCCTATCCTTTTTTTATCATTTTTGTTAATTTTTATACTGTCAGCAGAAACTGTGAAAAATGCTATTATCTCTCCATGATACCTGCAAATATATGTCTGGTTCAACCGATCCTTCCTTTGAGGTAGTGCATCCTGAAGTATGAATTCATCCAAATCATCATCCCCACAATGAAAGCTTGCTAAATCATGGTTTCGTGATAGCTTTTCGACAGTTAGTTCCTCAGGAGAAATTTTCTTTTCTGACATGATAGTATTATTAATCATCACATATTTAATACATAAGGAAGCACTCCATATGTAATAAATTCTAAAAATTGTAGTCTTGAAATTAAAGTTGTTTATTTCGTTCTAAAGGACTCATAACATTTTTTTCCTCTTAATCCTCTTATTTTTCCCAAGAAAGATAGGATGCAGATCGCATCATCTTCTCCCGCACATCAGGAATGAAACCTTCCAGAAACTCCAGCATCTTTCTGGAAATAGCATCATTATATTCAAAACAACATTCCAATCCTTCAAGCTTGATCCATGATTCAATCCACGCTGTTGGAACATTTATCAATGGATAGATCAGTTTCATCTCATCTTTGGTAGTTTGAGAACTTAAAAGCTCCAATTTTTCTCCATCAAGCATGAGTTCTAATATGTGTTCTACTTCCCCATCCAGGGTGAGTGGTAGTGCTACACTATCTGGACATATCTGTTCTCCATGAAGCTGCAAAGAACTGATCCAGTCATCCAGGTTGCCTTCCTGTTCCCTAATGATCAGTTCCACCCCATACTTCCTGGTGTAGGGTTCCAGAACCGTGTGCAATGTTAAGTTAACACAATCTCCAGAATCAAATAATAATATTTTATCATGAGGGCTCAGTGCATCTTTAAGCACACGTGAGGCACGGGTGCAGATTTTCTGGAAGATCTTGGAACGTCGAACCCTAAAATTAGGATATTCCCTTAAAAACAGTTCTTCCTTTTTGCGTGAAAACCTGGATAACTTCAAATTATTAATATAAACCCTTTCATCAACTATGCTAACAAACCTGGTTTCCACACCATTTTGCTGGAGGAATTTGACCACATCGCGCTTAACTGTCATGGTAATCTCAATGAAATTTTAATCTTATTATCGTGTGCAACTGTGTATATGATTTATTTGTTAGTAAGTGAATTAGATTTTGTTAGTAAGTGGATTAGATAATTTTTTTTTATTAGGTGGATTAAATAAATTTATAGAAAGATGAGTTATGCTAAAACCGATGAGGGGTTAATATGTTTAAGATCTTTGGCAGTAAAAAGAGTGGGAAAGAGGATAGGGAATTTCTGGAAATGGAAGTTACCGAACCTGTGGATTGTCTGGGGGATTTCACCTTCAACTTCCACTGGCAGCACAAGGGGGAGAAGTTAGACCCATCCTGGAAAATCCCTGGGAACGATTTAACCTTTGGTGATGTGGTAGAACACCTTAAGAATAATGGAAACATCCGTATCAATGGTGATGCCGGGCACCGTCTTGCATCCAGTATGGGTGTGGATCTCCAGTACTTCCAAGGAACTGGAAAGGACATTCCTGTGGGAGATATCTATGTAGAGGGAAATGTGGACACCCGTATGGGAATCAGCATTACCAGGGGAAACATCTATGTTAAAGGAGAAGTTAAAGAGCCCATGGGTAACCTGGTGGAGGTTAAATCCAACCAAAAAGGTTACCGGCAATTCAGGAGCATAACTGATATCATCAGCAATGGATTGGGCAAGGATAAACTGTTAGGCTGCCAGTTATCCGGGAAAAAATTATTAATTGATGATGGCACAGTGAAGGATACTGTGGGGGCCCGTTTGGATGTGGATGCCCAGATCATTAAAAAAGGTGATGTTGATCTTTCCACCGGGATACTCATGAGAAAGGGTACAGTCAGGATAAATGGAAATACTGGGAAAAACACCGGCGCACTCTTAAACGGAGGCACACTCATCATTGATGGTGAGACGGATGATTTCACAGCTATTGACATGATCAAAGGAACAATCATCATAAATGGAAATGCTGGGAAGTTTTTAGCAGCTAACAAAAAATCAGGAATTATCCTGGCCAAAAAAGGAAGCCCCATACCTCCTGCAGAAGAAAAAAAACTGCAGAGTGATGACCAAAAACTTTTAATAGCCCATGGATTCAATCCTAAGGGATTTAAAAAGTTTGAATAACTAAGTAAATAAAAAAAAGGAGGAAATAAAAAAATATTGTCTGGAAGGTTTTTTTAAGCCTCCCATTGCAGATTATACTTTTCAAACTGTTTTTCCAGAATTATTACCAGGATAAATCCAATCGCAGCTGCCACTATCACCGGGATAACTGAATCCATAGAGGTTGTGATCTTCTGGTAGGGTAATCTCAGGGTGCCCACCATCAATCCCACCAGGAAAGCCATGGTTATTGATTTATGGTGTTCCAGGAGGTAGTTCAGGATCCGGGAGAAGGATAAAATACCTATCACCGCCCCCAGTCCAAAGGTTATTATGTCCACGAATTTAAGCTGATTTAAGGCAGCCAGCATGTATTCGTACTGGTTTAAAAGAAGCAGGATGAATGCTCCTGAGATTCCTGGTAGTATCATGGCACAGATAGCCACCATACCTGATATGAATATGACTGGCAGGGTATGATTGGCCTGTACCGGGTTTAATCCCACGAAGAGTACAGCGAAAACGAAGCCTACTACTAAAAACAGGATATTTTTAAGGTTAAGTTCATCTATGTGTTTGTAAACGAAACCAGCTGATGCCAGGATCAATCCAAAAAAGAATGCATAGGTTGTGGCCGTGTACACGGTGAGCATGACCGTCATGACCTTGGACATGGTTAGAACAGCCAGACCAATCCCTAAAAGTAGGGGTATGAAAAGGTTGAAATCCCATTTCAGGAGTTCTTCCTTGGATTTTCGAAAATCCCCTTTTAAGGCGACCAGAAGGAAGTTGGCATTTATCTGGCTGATGGCATGAACCAGTCTCTGGTAAATGCCGGTGATAAGGGCCATGGTACCCCCGGAAACTCCAGGGATCACATCAGCACTGCCCATTAGTAATCCACGTAAGAATATTAAAAATGTATCCCTGTATATCTCGATTTTTCTCATGAGTTATCTCCCTTAATTATAATACTTGGATTTCAATGAGTAATGGTTAATCTTAGGATTCTATTCTAATAATTATTCACAATACTAATTCCTTGTTAATTTAATTAAATCATTAATAGATTCCATGTTATAAATAAAGTAGGAGGTTTCTTTTTCCATTCAGTACCAATAAATTTTCAAACAAAACAGTCACACACCTCACTCATTAAATTACTGAAATATTTCTTCAGAATGACCATTGGAAGCTTTGGATACTATTTCCCATTGAACTGAACCACTTTGTAGGATACTGTATTTTTTTGGGAGTGTTTGATAACCATGTGGAACATGACACTGGTTAAAGCCCTGGAAAACTTCTTTGATTTCTGGTCTGGTGCTTTGATAATGCCTGAAAAAGAGTTACATTTATATACTTTGTTCACTACTATTAAACGCTATTAAAGAAAAAATATAAAAGAGGTTAAAGTAGAAATGAGAAGATTTTTACTAACATTAAGGCTTTGGTTAGCTACTATACTGCTATTTGGTATTTTATATGCCATAATTACCGTGATTTGCACATTACTGGGCTTCGGAACACCAATAATATTCGCAATCATGGCAGTTGGAGTGGTGCTGCTCCAGTATCTGGCAGGGCCCAAAATGGTGGAGATGACCATGCGGGTACATTATGTGTCTCCCCATGAAGCACCTAACCTGCATGCCATGGTGGAAGAACTGGCCATGAACGCCGGTATTCCCAAACCTAAAGTCGGAATTTCAGAAACTAGCATTCCCAATGCATTTGCATTTGGCCGAACCAAAAAAGACGGAAGAGTATGCGTAACCCGCGGTATTCTGAAATTGCTGGATGAAGAAGAGTTGAAAGCTGTTCTGGGACATGAACTCAGCCATATACGTCACAGGGACATGGCAGTAATGACCCTTATCAGTGTGGTGCCCCTTATCTGTTACTGGATATTCATAAGCACCCTATTCAGTGGAGATAGGGACGGTGACGCCGGACTCATTGGTATCGCTGCCCTGGTAGGATACCTCCTGGGCCAGTTACTGGTATTATTCGTAAGCCGAATACGTGAATACTACGCAGACCAGGGAAGTGTGGAGATCGGGGGTAAACCACATAAACTGGCCAGCGCCCTTTACAAACTGGTTTATGGATCTGCTAATCTGAACAAAAGAGAGGTTAAATCCGTGGAGGGAGTTAAAGCCTTCTTTGTCAATGATATCTCCGATGCCTCAAATGAGATAAACGATCTCAGACAGGTGGATCTGGACATGGATGGAGTTATCAGTGAAGCAGAACTAGCCCAACTCCGTGACATGGACACCCATATTGGCACTGGCAGTAAAATCATGGAATTACTATCCACCCATCCCAACATGGTTAAAAGGATTAAAAGATTGGCTGAGTTAAGTGATACTTAACTCCTCTTTAAATACTTTTTAATCCCCCTATTTTCTTATTTTTTAAAGAATAAATGGTTATTAATTCATTTTTAAGTCTTGTGGAAAATGTTTAGTTTATTTTTAAGAGTTTTTGAGTTCTTGGAACTCTTTATAGTACTCATATTCTTTAAACCTAGTTTTAGTTTGAATGGGGTTAAACATCATATTTAAAATTTACTTTATAATTATTCAATTAAAATAGAAAAATATAAATATACTAACTTAATACTAGTTTATATTAATAAGTGGGGGAAGAATTATGATTATTAAAGTTAAATGGTTAATATTAATGGTTTTGTTTTCTTGTTTTTTGACTATGGGTGTGGTTTCTGCTGCTAATTTGACTGTGAGTGCGGGTGATAGTATCCAATCAGCAGTGAATAGTGCTTCTGAAAATGACACCATTATAGTGAATGATGATAATGGAACTAATTACACCTATACTGAAAATGTGGTGATCAATAAAAAGGTAAATTTACAAGCTGCTAGTAATTTAGTGACAGTTCAAGCTTTAAGTTCATCGAATCCTGTTTTCACAATTAACAATGAAGGCAGTGGTTCATCTATTCAAGGTTTAATAATAAATGGTCGTATTTGGTTAAATGATGCTGACAATTGCTTAATTTCGGGAAATATAATTAATTATAGTGCGGATCATGATATTCTAGTTACTTCTGGGGATAACAATAATATAACTGGAAACGTTTTCCTTAAACCATGTTATATGTCAATCTGTATTGAAAACTCATATAATAACAGCATATCCCATAACAATATCACCATTCAATATAGTCAAAGTTGCGGTATTGGTGTTTACTCTTCCAGTGTTTGCATTACAAAAAATAACATAATAAGCGCTAGTCAGTATATGGGAGGATATGGAATCTATTCAACCAATTCCAATATTACAGTAACGAGTAATACAATAATTGGTGATCTATGTTTAATATTATATAATTCATTCGGTACTATCAATTTTAACTGGATAGTAGGTAATATATACGGTGATTTTGGTGCTGTGAATGCAACTAATAACTGGTGGGGTTCTGGTGTTCCTGGTTTTGCAGGTTCTTGGTTGGTTTTAAATGTAACGGTAACTCCTTTGGTTACTAATGGTAATTTCACAGTTAATGTGGATTTAACTCATAATAATAATGGTGAGGATATATCTTCGATAGGATATATTCCTGATGGAACGCTTGTAGAAATTGATATCGTTGATATTAATGGAAGTTATTTCGGCGTTTATAAAACGGCATATGTGTATAATGGGAGGGCTGTTGTTAATTTTGGCCCTGAATTAACCACTTCTGGAATTTTTTTCATTGAAACTTGGCTTGATTCTGCATTTGTAGAAAATAATATCACTATAGATTTAAACCCGCCTGTTGTAAATGCCAGTCTTACAGGTGGAATATACAACTCTACAAAAACAGTGACATTAACTGCCAGTGACAATATTGATGCAAATCCTGTGATTTATTACAGCATCAATAACGGCACAACATGGAATAGTCACGTTAAAACTGTTACATTGAACCTTGTTCAAGGAGTAACAAATCTTAAATTTTATGCTTGTGATGCAGCTGGTAACAGTGGCACTAACCAAACTATAACTTATACCATTGATCTTATCGCACCAGCAGTAGCTGCTAATCCAGTAGGTGGAGTTTACAACACAACAAAAATAGTAACCCTAACCGCCACAGATAACCTCGACCCTAATCCAACCATCTATTACACAACCAATGGCAGTACACCCACAACCGCAAGCACAATATATACCAACCCCATCACCATAGCCAATACCACCACCTTAAAATTCATAGCAGTAGATAATGCAGGTAACCAAGGGCCTGTTAACACCAAACAATATATTTTTGGATTAATAGGAAATATTAATACAGGAATAAGTTATTCCAGTATTCAAGCAGCCATCGATGACCCATTAACACTAAATGGACATGTTATTGAAGTCTCAAACGGTACTTATACAGAAAATGTAGTGGTTAATAAAAATTTGACCATACTTTCTAGCGGTAATGTTACTGTGCAAGCATTGGATTCTTCGCATCCTGTTTTCACTATTAATAGTGGAGGTAGTGGATCTTTGATTCAGGGCTTTATTATCTCTGGATCTGTTAATTATTCAATCGGATTATTTTTAAATGGAACTTCAAACTGCACAATTAGTGGAAACAACATAACCAACAATTATTTTGGAATAACTACTCAAAACACTAAAACTGAAAATAACATTATAATGTATAATACTATAACCCTGAACCAAGGGAATGGATTAGCCATCAGAAACAGTGATAATTGTGTAATTTATGGGAATACAATAACAGACAATAACCTTGAGGGGAATGTTGACTTTGGTTTTGGTGGGGTGATTATTATAGAATCAAATAATTGTACTATTTATACTAACCTAATAATGGGTCATGCTGGTTTTGGAATTAGTATTTCAGATTCAAACAACATCTTAATTCAAAATAATCTGATCCCCGGAAATATGTATGGATTATATATTGAAGGTTGTGAAAATTGTACAGTTTATGAGAATTCAATAACTGAAGGTATCATAGGAATATGGAATTATTATTCATCACCAAATATTAGTTTTAACAGAATTGCTGCAAACACAGGATATGGGCTTTATAATGAGTATGGAAATGTTAATGCGAACAACAACTGGTGGGGTTCAAATAATCCTATAAATTCAACTAATATCCACAATGTAGTTGGAACTATAAACACTACCTCCTGGCTCATTCTGAGCATTAATGATTCAACTGTTAATTCTGGTGGAAATGCCAGCATAACTGCGGATCTAACCCACAATAACTTGGGACAGGATACTTCATTTTTGGGGCATGTTATAAAAGGTTTACCTATCACTTTCACCACAAGTTATGGGACGATTCTCACACCAGCCCTCACTTTTAATGGAAAGGCTGTGGCTATCTTGAATCTGGGCACAACATCATCTAGGACGGTTACGGTTAATACTTCATTGGATAATCAGACCGTGTCCCAGCAGATGGTTATTGCTCCGGGATCAGCAGTATTGAACATTACCAGCTCTGCACTGAATAGTACCACCCTTCAACCCATAAGTTTAATCTGTGATGTGCCTTTGAATAGTTCTGTGACCTGGCTCAGTGTGCTCTGGAAAAATACAGATCTATTCTATGGTGAACTGCAAGTAATAGTAAATGGCACAATAGTGAGCAGTACAGAGTATGTTAACCCCGGTTACAATACCTGGAAGAACAGTGGTTATCGTGATGATGTTTTCAGAGCAATCATATATGCAAACAACTATATATTACAGGATGGAATGGATCCAGAGGAGATACCAGCAAGCTTCTGGACGGATCTAACATCACTGTATAGTTTAAATAGCACTGAACTGCAGTTTGTCCAGAATCATCGGCTGGAATTTATGGACAGTCTAACAGTCCAATTAACATATCCTGGAGCAGATGCACCAGTGATGACGGTTACTGATCCTGCGACCAACAGCACAATCGATCTTAACTTCACTGGAGGCACTGTCCTCAGAACTAGCCCCATCATGTACATGGATGGTTTATTCGGGGCGGGTTATGAGGGTGTTAAGAGTTTTGCCATTGCCACCACCAAGGTCACTGATGAGATTGCTCAGTACTGGGCTGACCAAAAAAACGCCACTAATGCTTATGGAAACCTTCTCTACCCTCCAGGTGCGATGAAAGCAGCCTATGGAACGTTTTTCACATCTTTGATGATGATTTATTGCCATGATATTCTGGCAGATACAGCAGCAGAGGAATTTAATGTTACATGGAGTAGAACACATCCTGTAGCTGTTTCTGTGGGTGATGATGCCTATCAAACCTACCTGACACTGGAATGTGACCATAGTATGGGCATGACAGTCATCGGATCACTTAAAAACACTATACTATTCAATTCAGCATGTTCTTCACAGATTTCCACCATTGAATACGGAATCATGCGAAACCTGGATTTCACCTCCCAGTATGAAACTGTTTCCCTGGATGTAATGGGATCTGTGACTCGAGATATGTTTTATGCCTTCTGGACTGGGACAGACCTGGAGTTATTCACACAGAATGGTTACACTATCAAGAAATTGGTGGGTCGTGATGATCTGATATTGTTGTATGATCCTGAAACAGGCATTATGAGAGATATAAATACAGTTAATGGGTTTTGCGGTGCGTACTGCTTCCATGACCAAATAACAGAACAGTCTTATAATTTCTTTGATGATGTTTATAATAGTACATCAGATTTCAGGGAATGGGCAAATGATAGTGTAGAAGATTATAACTGGTTCATGAATCACTTCAACTGGGAAAAATTTTATCATATTGGGGGGAATGGTTTTCTTCTTATAGCAGCGGGTCTAGCTTTAACTGGTGAAATAATAGCAATTCCCGAAACTGTGGGAGGTTCAATTCTCTTAATGGGCCCTACAATTGTTACAATATATATGAGTGGAAATGACATGATCGATTGGGTGGATGAACCAACATTTAAGGAATAAATTTACTTTAGAAAGGAGGCAAATAATGAGATTTAAATTATCCTTGTTCTTAACATTTTTATATTCAATCATATTCTTAGGAATTTTTTTAATTTCAGGAAAACTATTATTTTTATTTGCTATTTCATTTGGAATTACTATTATGTTAGTAACGATCTTTATGAACAAGGATTATAGTATCTCATTATATTATTTGGGTTTTCTAGGTATAATTATATTTCAGGGACTAATATTAACATATATTTATCTTTTTCTTCCATTTTATAGAACCAACCTTCTATTTTATGGTATGTTTGGGATTTTCATAATTTACATTCTTTACTTCGCTTACTATTACCCTCGTAGATATAAATATAGAAAAATTCCTTGGTAAATATGTGGAATCAAAGGGGGTTGTCAAAAAAATGGATAAAATAAGTAATAGTCAAAAAAGGTATGGCTGTAATATGGGGAACATACCATGGTGATGTTTTCAGGGCAATTATATATGCAAATAATTATATATTACAGGATGGAATGGATCCAGGGGAGATATCCGCAAGCTTCTGGACGGATTTAACATCATCGTATAGTCTAACTAGTGCAGAATTGCAATTTATCCAGAATCATCGGCTGGAATTTATGGACAGTCTAACAGTCCAATTAACATATCCTGGAGCAGACGCACCTGAAATAACAGTCACTGATCCTGCGACCAACAGCACAATCGATCTTAACTTCACTGGAGATACTGTCCTCAGAACTAGCCCCATCATGTACATGGATGGTCTTTTGGCGGGTTATGAGGGTGTTAAGAGTTTCGCTATTGCCACCACCAAGGTCACTGATGAGATTGCTCAGTATTGGGCTGATCAGGAAAATGCCACGGATGCCTATGGAAACCTCCTCTACCCTGTAGGTGCGATGAAAGCAGCCTATGGGACGTTCTTCACCTCTTTAATGACAATTTACTGTCATGACATCCTGGCAGATGCAGCAGCAGAGGAATTTAATGTTACATGGAGTAGAACACATCCTGTAGCTGTTTTTGTGGGTGATGATGCCTACCAGACTTATTTAACACTTGAATGTGATCATAGTATGGGAATGATAGTTATAGGATCACTTAAAAACATTATACTCTTCAACTCAGCATGTTCTTCACAGATTTCCACTATTGAATACGGAATCATGCGAAACTTGGATTTCCTTTCCCAGTATGAAACTGTTTCCCTAGATGTAATGGGATCTGTGACACGGGACATGTTCTATGCCTTCTGGACTGGGACAGATATGAGGTTATTCACAGAGAATGGTTACACGGTAATAAAACTGGTGGGTCGTGATGATCTGATATTGTTGTATGATCCTGAGACTGGTATTATACGGGATATTAACACTGTGAATGGTTTTTGTGGAGCGTATTGTTTCCATAACCAGATCACTGATTCATCTTATGATCTTTTTGCAGGAGTTAAAAACAGCACATCTGATTATATGGATTGGGTGCATGAAAACATAGAAATTTTTAATCGTATAGTTGATATTGATTTTAATGGACAGAAATATTGGTATTTGGCGAAAACTTATGGTGCAATAGCATTTTTTGGCTTTGGTTTGTTAACAGGAAGTACAGAATACATAATTGCCGCAATTGCATTTGAATTAGTTATTAATCAAGGTTATAATGCTTTTTATGATCAGTTACTTCCTTCAATGGAGTTTTGGGATACTCCTTGGTTGGAAGTAAGAATTTACGGGAAAACAGTATTTGTGAGGCGTCATAGCTTGTTTGAATAAATTGTACAAGTATTTTAATATTTCTATAAAGAAAGGTGGTACCTAATGGAAAATAAAGTAATGAAGAGTGGAGATTATGCACTTATGGCATTGTTTTTTTTTACGGGCATTCTATGGATTCCCCAGAGTTTAGGAGCTGCAGCAGCATTTATTAGTGTGGGGTTAGTATGTTTAATAGTTGCCATCTTTAATTATAGGCAATATATGAACAGATCTATTTATTGGATTCTGGTTTTAATTATACTTTTCACAATTTTTATACCATTTACTTTAATCTTAGTGCCACCACCAATTGAGAATCTCTTATTAAAATACGGTCTAATAATTGGATTGTTTGTAATCTGTATTTGGATAGCATACATAAAAATGCAGAAGTTAGAAAAAAAATTCAATAAACCTTGAGTATTGAAATATGAAGGTGTTAAGAGTTTCGCCATTGCCACCACCAATGTAACCAATGAGGTGGTGTAGTACTGGTGGGATAAACAATCATTATATGCTCCCGGTGCAATGAAAGCAGCTTATGGAACTTTCCTCACATCTCTCCTAGTAATCAAATGCCATGACATGGTGGTGGATCAGGGTGCCGCTGCTTACAATGTTACTTGGAGTCGTACCACACCGGGGGTGGTTTTTTGCTGTGATGATGCAGTATCCTCATATATAATTGGTGAGATGGATCATCGTATGGGTATGGATGTAAAGGGCACAGTGGGTAATGTTTGGGCCTTTAGATTTGTCTGTTCTTCATCCTTTTCACCAATAGAAAATGAAATAGGGAATCTAGATGGAGACATTGCTTCAGTAACTCTGGTATAGGAGAACGCATCATTAATGATGAAATACCTGAATTGTTCTGCAGCAATGGTTATCTAATTTAGAACCACTAACATTTCTATACCACAAAAAAACACTACATAAATAGTCAGTGTCATTAAAACTAAATTTAAAAATTGGTTTAATATTAAAAAACTAAAAAAAAGGTAGTTGAACCTTGACTACACCGGTTAATACTCCTTAACCACGCCGATCACATAGCTTTTGGGAACCCATGTATTTAGAGGTGTCTTGGTAATGGTAATTACTTGTTTTACTCCGTTAACATATCGTGTCTGGCTTTCTACTTCAACATTTTTGTTGTCACTTTCCAGATAAACCTGGTCACCATTTATCTGTCCAACCCGTTTCACAATCAAGTTGTAATCAGGGTGATGTGCAACCACTATATCTCCCACCTTGAAATCAGATGTTTTCAACACTACAATACTTTGACCATCTTCTAAGGTGGGAACCATGGATGTTCCCTTAACCGTGGCAGGCATGGGTAGCTGATCTTCACCAAACTGGGATACAACCTTGACCTGAACTGTATAATTGTATTTGCTGGCTATGTTCTCCATATCCGTTTTGATGGATTCCACACTACTATCTGGATCCTCCACATCAGCCAATGCCTTAACCTTCATCTCATTAAGCATGGCTGAAGGCACCTCCCACCATGATGACGATTGAATAGTAACCGCTGTACCATTGGTCTCAACTGTAATCCCAGTGCT
This sequence comes from Methanobacterium petrolearium, assembly GCF_017873625.1. Taxonomy (NCBI): domain Archaea; kingdom Methanobacteriati; phylum Methanobacteriota; class Methanobacteria; order Methanobacteriales; family Methanobacteriaceae; genus Methanobacterium; species Methanobacterium petrolearium. The sequence goes on from NZ_JAGGKL010000004.1 coordinate 180,960, forward strand.
ATTCTGGTTGGATAACACGTATCCAGCAGATCCGATTAATGCAATCAACACCAGTAATACAACAGTTAAGCCTAGTTTTAGTTTCAAATTAATCTCTCTCCACCATTAATTTGTCAATGATTTGTTTGGTTTCAGCTAAATTCAACTGTCCAGGGGCAGATCCTCCATTTAAAGCTGCATAAGTCAGGGGTGATCCGAAAAGTGGTGCCAAGACCCTGGTGTATCTTCCAATTTTACCCATGGCAATACCAATGGTGTTGTCAAACTGGTTAACCACCTGGAGCACGTTAAGTGTATCCTGCATATCCTGAGGCATGACCGCAAATTTCGCTATGGTCCCCAGCTTTTTTTCATTTTCAACGATCTTGAGAAGTTCTTTTAAAGGAGGAGTTCTCTGGAAATCATGGAAGGATATTATAGTTGACTTAGAAGCATTGATAACCTTCGAACGGAGTTTTTCATCAGTTTGAAGTTCTATGTCAACATAATCAACATGTTCGGCTGTTTCAATAAGGATCCTGGTTCTTTCATCTTCAGATCCTCTGAAATGTCCTCCTTCCTCCCTCATCCGGTTGGTGGCAATCAGGGGGAAGTTTATTTCTTCCATAAGATGAACGATCTTTTGCGGATCCGGGTCCAGAAGGGCATCTATTCTCAGCTCCAATATATCCACATCCATTTTAATAGCTTTTTCAGCTATTTTTAGGACATTTCGCCTGTCTTTCTGGAATATGGGAACGCAGATCAATGGTTTTGGAATCATGATATGCACATCTCAACTTCACCGAAAACATCTATGGTAATATTATTATTAGATTATATCAGGGGAATTAAGTTCATTAACATTCTATTTATTTATTTCCCCACATTACTAAATATATGGACAATGATGTTTTGACTGCAGATGCAAATTACATCGCCGTGTTTTAAGTCAACAGAAACCAGCAAAAAAAGAAGACAGATAAAAATCTATAAGAACAAGTATCCCCCATATCATTGCCTATAATTAATAATCCATGGATTTTATACAATTAATTAAAACATAATCAATCTAATTCCAAATTAGTTCAGGTGATTATTTGAAGATTACATCCATAGGTGCGGATATATCAGGAAACGATGTTTCCTGTAGCAAAACTTTAATTGAAAATGTCAAAAAGGATATTCCTGATTTACTGAAAATTGGAGCATACAAAGCAGCCCTCACCAATATCACTGGCGATGATGTGGTAATCAGCGCCTTTGTAGAAGATGAAAAACTGGTAGATGTTAACAGAGGTATTGTGGACATTCTCCGCAGTAACGCCGAAGACTTGGGAGATATCGAAGGAATATCACCTACCAGGGAAGAGGCTGGTGAAGGAGTTTCCTATGCTGAAGCAAATATAAGGCAGGACAGATATCCCGATGCTATTATCATTGCATTTGACACTTATGGTGGGGAATCATTTGTCCATAAAGTTGCTGATTCTGTAATGAAAGCTGCCCAAAGTATGGACAATGTGACAGATATAGGTGGGAGCAGTTTAAACCACAACAAGGAAATACCTGGTGTGGGATATGTTTCTGCCGAAACAGATGATCCTGTGGTGGTAACAACAGTGGAAGATATTGAAAGCATGGCAGTGGTAGGTGGGGCTATGATGGGAGCTGCACTTGGCAATAAAAATGTTTATCTGGTGCGTAGAGGATCCCCCTCCTATGTTATCCCGGGAAGTGTTATCATGTCCATCACCGCCTATATGAATGGTAATGTAATGGATCTGGCGGTTCCCCTTTCAGAAAAGATGAAGATATTAAAGGTTTGAATGGTTTCAAAGAAGTATATTATGTAAATTTTTATAAAAGGAAGTGGTTACAGTGATATTTCTCAACGAAGATACTAAATGTGTTGTGCAGGGCATTACCGGTAAACAGGGCTCTTTTCACACCAGGAGCATGTTGGAATATGATACCAATATCCTGGCAGGCACATCACCAGGTAAAGGGGGTCAGGAGTTTGAGGGAATTCCTGTCTACAATTCTATTGGAGAAATAACAGAACAGATGGATGTTAATGCATCTATAATATTTATCCCAGCCCCATTCGCCAAGGACGCTGCCTTCGAAGCCATATCCCAGTTGGAACTGGTGGTGATCATCACTGAACACATACCAGTACATGATTCCATGGAAATAGCTCAGTATGCTCGAAGAATGGGTTGTAAAGTAATCGGGCCCAACACTCCCGGTATCATAACACCAGGAGTTGGTAAACTTGGGATCATGCCCACACATATCTTTAATCCTGGAGATATAGGGATAGTTTCACGTAGTGGAACCCTTACCTATGAGGTGGCCAGTCAGATAACTCAGGCTGGTTTAGGGCAGAGCACCTGTCTCGGGATTGGAGGCGACCCTGTGGTAGGAATGGATTTTGCAGAAATATTGCAGAAATTCGAAGAAGACCCTGGTACTAAGGCTATGGCTATGATTGGAGAGATTGGAGGTAATGCTGAGGAAAAAGCTGCAGAATATATTGCTGAGAACATTACCAAACCAGTAGTGGCCTACATTGCAGGTAGAACCGCTCCACCAGGTAAAAGGATGGGGCATGCTGGAGCAATAATTGAGAGTAATGCTGGAACTGCTGAAACTAAGATGAAAGCCCTTAAAGCTGCAGGAGTTGAAGTAGCAGAACAACCATCACAGATTGCATCGGTAATGAAAGATATACTCTAAGGTGTATCGAGTAATAAATGGAATTCATTTTATTAAGTTAATGAAAAAGACAACTTTAAGAAAAATGGCCTAAAAAAATAAATAGTTCAGGGTGGTTTTATGGCAAAAAAAGAAGAAATTGTTGAAAAACTAACTAAAGGAGAGTTAAAACTTTACCAGGTTGAAGATTACACTGATAGCATCCAGGAAGCAGTTGAGGTGAGGAGAGAGTTTGCAGAACAAATATCTGGAGCCAGCCTCAAGCATGTTTCCAATTATTCGCTGGATATGGCCAGGGCCTTGAAAAAGAATATTGAGAACCCCATTGGAGTTGTGCAGATCCCGGTGGGACTGGTCGGACCACTCCAGATCAACGGTGAACATGCCCAGGGAGATTATTATGTTCCCCTGGCCACCTCTGAAGGGGCTCTGCTGGCTTCGGTTAACCGAGGATGTTCGGTTAGCAAAGCAGTTGGTGGCATCACCGTGCGCATAATAGATGATAAAATGACTCGTGCCCCAGTTATCCGGGCAGATTCGATCCAGAAAGCTCTTGAAGTAAAAGAATGGATTGAAAGGCATTTCATCGAACTTAAAGAGGCTTCAGAAAGTACCACACGTCATGGGAAGTTGTTGAAGGTTGACCCAGTTGTGGTGGTTGGTCGCTATGTTTATCCCCGTTTCACCTTCACCACTGGTGACAGTATGGGCATGAACATGGTCACCATAGCCACAGAAAAGGCCCTGGAAATATTAACCCGGGAAACCGGAGCCCATGTAGTGGCACTCAGTGGTAACCTGTGTACGGATAAGAAACCCTCTGCTCTGAATCTTATTGAAGGCCGTGGGAAGAGTATTGTTGCCGAAATAATCATTCCCAAAGACATTGTGGAAGAAAAACTTAAAACTACATCTGAGGCAATTGTAGAGGTTAATCAGGCGAAAAATCTCATTGGATCTGCTATTGCCGGTAACATGGGTTTCAATGCCCAGTACGCCAACATGATCGGTGCCATATTCCTGGCCACTGGACAGGATGAGGCCCATATTGTGGAGGGTAGTCTGGGAATAACCACTGCCGAAGAACAGAAGGGAGATCTGTACTTTTCTGTGACCCTGCCTGATGTTCCACTGGCAACAGTTGGGGGAGGAACCAGCTTGGAAACAGCCACCGAGTGCCTGCAGATCATGGGAGTTCATGGAGAAGGTAATGTGGCTAAATTTGCAGAAATCGTTGGTGCAACTGTCCTGGCAGGTGAACTATCCCTTATGGGTGCACTGGCTGCTGGTCATCTGGCAAGGGCTCATAAGGATTTGGGAAGAGGTTAATTGTAATGTTAACCCATGTTAAGGGATTATTATGAACAAAGAAATACTTAAAATAAAGGAAAAAGTTGTTAATGTTTTGCTCAAACATAACGTCAAAAAAGCAGCTTTTTTCGGATCAATAGTTCGAGATGAACTAACCGAGACCAGTGATCTTGATCTACTGATTGAATTTGAAGGTGATAAAAGCCTCTTAAATCTAGTTGACTTAAAATTAGAACTTGAAAAATGTTTAAATAGAAAAGTAGATGTTATCACATACAATTCATTGCATCCCCTTCTTAAAGAACGGATTTTGAAGGAACAGGAAGCAATAATATGAGTAAAGATCCTAAGGTATTCTTAGAACATATTCTGGAATCTATTGAACTTATTGAAGATTATACCAGTGAATTGGCCAAAGAAGATTTTCTTAACTCCGTGTTGTTACAAGATGCAATCATAAGAAGAATTGAAATTATTGGAGAAGCAATTAAAAATCTTCCTGAAGATCTGAAAAATAAGTATCCTGAAGTTCCTTGGAGGAATATTGCAGGAATGAGAGATGTTGTAGTTCATGAATACTTTGGAATAGATCTTGATCTGACCTGGAAAGTTGTTCAGAGTGATATTCCATATTTGAAGAGAAAAATTCTCAAGATAAAAGAAGAATTAGACTAATTTTAAATTTATTACACATCGGAGCAAATTGAATGAACATCCGCGAATTTATAAATGAATACTTTAAAATGAGTCGTTACGTGGCTCTGGGAACCATGGATGGAATACTGGCTGTGATGGGAGTTACCTTAACTGCCAGTGGTGTGGCTGGTGCAGCTGGTCTGGAAATTTCCAATTTCTCTGTTGGATTAACTGGTCTGGCAGGAGGCATAGCCCTGGCAATGTCCAATGCATTCGGTTCTTTTATTGGTGAACGGGCCGAAGAAGTGCGTACCATCCGAGATCTGGAGCATAAGATGATGCTGGATGAGGGTAAACTGGATGACACTCATATTCACCAGCAGGCTAAGAGGCGAATCTTCATGAGCATGTTCACCCACGGATTCAGCAGCTTCATTGGCTCATTCGTACCAGTACTACCTTTCCTGCTTATTTCTGATAAGATGACTGCCACCATATGCACCATCGTGCTCTGTTTCATTGCATTGATCATACTGGGTGTGTATTTAGGCCGTGTATCCCGTGAAAGTTTACTTAAAACCAGCCTTGAAATCGTGCTCATCGGTGTATTAATTGGTGTGGTCAGTTTCTTAATTGGTGGAGGGCATGGTTAACCATGACACATACCTAAAATTTTATCCTAAATTAAAAATAAAAATAAAAAAATGCTGCATTAAGGCAGCGCTTCCCAACATTCCTTTTATTTTCAATTATTTGTTATGAAGATGTTGAATAGTTTAATAGAAAGAATAGTGGAAAATTTTATAATAAAATAACCCATTTATAAATCCATCTCTACATTGTAAATCCTTTCAGGGATTTCCACATGGATCCGGTAGGCATCTTCTTCTGTGAGTAAACCCGCATTGATCAGTTTCCTGGTTCTTCTGGGAACGGTTCTGGGACCCATAACTGCCCCTGGTCTTGTTTTATCATCCAGGTAATCGGTTTCCATGAGGAAGTTTTTACCCTTCTTTACAGCCTCACGCATCACATCCCCACTGGCAATAAGCGAAGGTGTAATACCATAGTTTTCCTCTGGGAGGATAAATGGTCCTGAGAAATGTTTGATGACTTTTTCCTCTTTTAAATGGGCTTTCTTGGCCATCTCGGCAAATTCATGGTACTGTTCTTCTGAAGCACTCTCGGTGTGCAGTTGCACCGGGCAGTCTGCTTCACGTGCCAGTTCCATGGCATATATTATGAGACGGTTATGGACTTCCATTTCCTCTTCTGGGACTGGGTAGTGTGGTCTGCCAATTTCACCTATGCCCACTGCCCTTCCCTCCATCACCATGTTTTTGGCTGCCTCCAGAGCACCCCTCATTAACTCTTCAGCCTGGGCCAGATCCATACCTGCCTCAACACGTCGGCTGAGCTCTGCAGGATGGGCTCCCACCACTGCAAAGGCTTTAACCTCAGTTTCCTGGTTGATCTCATCTGCATACTTTACAACCAGTTCCATGGCCTCAACAAAATTACATTCCGGATTTACGGTCCATGTGGGCTTGTTGGGGATGATCATGGCTGTTCCCCCTGATCTATGAAATTTAGAGGCTACCTCTAAAGGTCCTTCACCGTTTATAGGATCTACGTGTATGTGATTGTCAGTGGATGGTATGTTGTCCATGTGATACTAACCTCATGTTGCCAATTTAATCTACTCTGGTTATCGACCTAATCTACTCTGGTTATCAGCCCAATCTACTCTGGTTATCAGCCTAATCTACTCTGGTTATCAGCCTAATCTACTGTGATTATCAGTATAATCTGTTCAACTTACATAACCCAATCCTTTCATTATTGCTTCTTCAAACACTTTAAAGGGTGGATTGATCCCGGTCCAGATGCGGAATGATTCCATTCCCTGATAAATTAACATTCTGGTACCGTTAATGGTTTTTGCGCCTGCCTTTTCTGCTTCACGTATCAGGCCTGTTTTCAGTGGATTGTAGACTATGTCGTTAACCACCAAATCTCGGTGCATCATACTGCTCGTTACAATGGGCTTTTGATCCTCATGGGGATGCATACCAACAGGCGTGGTATTTATCAGAACATCTGTGTCCTTTAACTCTTCAACCAACTTATCATCAAGACCTAAACAGCCCACTGAGGTGGCAAAATTCTGACCAAGATCATCTGTGAGTTTACAGGCATTTTCCAGGGTGCGGTTGGCTATTAAAACCTCTCCGGCACCAGCAAGGAGTGATTGGAATGATACTGCCCGTGCAGCACCACCAGCACCAATAATGATTATTTTTTTACCCTTAACTGGTGTGACTTCTTCAATTGCCTTAACAGCCCCCAGTCCATCAGTGTTAAAACCGGTGAGTGTGTTTTTTCTAAACTTAAGGGTGTTAACTGCACCTATAAGCTGTGCTGCCTGACCTATCTCATCAAGGTATTTTATTACCTCCCTTTTATGAGGAATGGTTATGTTCAGCCCCTTAATTCCCATAGATCTTGCACCAGCAATTGCAGAGGCCAGATTTTCAGGCCTAACCTGAAATGGAACGTAAATATAATCCATCTTAAGATGTTTGAAGGCAGCGTTGTGCATGGGAGGGGATAGACTGTGCTGGACTGGATCTCCCATTATACCCACCACTGCAGTTTTACCAGTTATCAATTCAAATCACCAAAATACTATTTTTTTAGGGAATATTCAATTTTTAAACCCTCCGTGGAAGGAAAAGTTTTTAGTTTTGAATTATTTATTCATCCAGTAATGTATTATATATTGTTTAGTTATGTTTGCAATCTATAAAATTATTCTGGCCCCTTGGATTTTTCTGTATTAAGGAAATGATTTTGTTTTATTTTTTCAAGGGTTGATGGGTAATAATTGGTTATTTAAAATATTGGAGGGACTTACCCTGGTGCCGGATAGGAATTGAAATATTAAAATAAACATTAAAAAGAGGCGGGAATGGTAAGGTAAGGAATAGTAGATGATTAATGAGATTTAAGCTAAGATTTTGAGTTTAATTAATAAAAAACCTAAAACTTTTTTTCTATTTTTAATTTTAATCAGAGATTTTAAAAAAAAATATTTATAATGATTAATAATATAGATATATATACTAAACAGAACTTATTAACCAGCAGAACAATCAAACAGCTTTAAATAGTTAATAACAGTGGGATAAGAATGATAAGAGATACCACCGTCCTTATGAATGAGAAAAGGGTATTCAAACCAAGTGAAGAAATAAAGGAAAATGCCCTGGTTAAAAATTGGGAAGCAGAAATTGAAAAAGGTAAAAACTTGGAAAAATATTGGTCAGAGAAAGCAGAACAGTTTGAATGGTTCAAAAAATGGGATAAAGTTCTTGATGAGTCAAACAAACCCTTTTATAAATGGTTTTTAGGTGGAAAAATCAATCTGGCCTACAATGCTGTTGACCGATGGATTAAATCTGAAAAAAGAAACCAAGTTGCAATAATCTACATAAACGAACGTGGAGAAGAAAAAAAAATCACCTTCTATGAACTCTACTTAGCAGTGAACAAACTGGCCAATGCCCTTAAAAACTTAGGTGTGAAAAAAGGGGACATAGTCTCTACTTACATGCCCATGTGTCCTGAACTCTTAATCGCACTACTTGCCTGCACTAAAATCGGGGCAATACACAGTGTGATCTACTCTGGACTTAGTGTAGGTTCATTGGTGGAACGTATTAACGAGACCCAGGTTAAAGTACTCTTCACAGCTGATGGAACATACAGGAGGGGTAAAGTAATAGATCTCAAAAGCATTGCTGATGAAGCAGTCCTGCAGTGTCCATCCGTTGAAACTATTGTGGTGGTTAACCACACCGGAACTCCCATTGAACTATCCAAATTATCAGGAAGAGAAATCTTCTATGAAAGGCTGGTGGAAGGTGAAGCATCTTACTGTGAACCAGAACCCATGGACTCTGAAGATCCTCTCTTCATACTTTATACTTCAGGAAGTACTGGGAAACCCAAAGGAGTCATACACACCACTGCAGGTTACATGTTAGGAACAGCTACCACTCTCCGTTATGTATTTGACATCCATGAAGATGATCTGTTCTGGTGCACTGGAGACATTGGATGGATCACTGGACACAGTTACGTTATCTACGGACCCTTACTTTTGGGAACCACCACTGTAGTCTATGAAGGAGCACCCGACTACCCTGACCCTGGAGTATGGTGGAAGATCGTGGAAAAATATGGTGTTACCAAGTTCTACACAGCACCCACTGCCATCAGACACCTTATGAGATTTGGAATACGATACACTGATCTTTACAACCTGGAATCCCTCCGTATTTTAGGGACGGTGGGAGAACCCATCAACCCAGAAGCCTGGATCTGGCTCTATAAAAATGTGGGTAAAGAAAGATGCCCTCTCATGGACACCTGGTGGCAAACAGAAACTGGTATGCACATGATATCACCTCTACCTGTATCCGACTTAAAACCAGGAGCAACCGCCCTACCTTTACCAGGAGTTGATGCTGACGTGGTAGATGGAAAAGGAAACCCGGTGCCTGTAGGAAAAGGAGGATATCTGGTTATCAAAAAACCCTGGCCCGCCATGTTCCGTAACCTACATAAAAATAAAGAACGGTTTAAAGAGATATGGAGTGAATTTCCAGGATGCATTTATAACGCTGGGGACATGGTTCGTAAAGACGAAGATGGATACTTCTGGATCCAGGGACGTAGCGATGATGTCCTGAAAATTGCCGGACACCGTATAGGAACTGCAGAAGTGGAATCTGCCTTTGTATCACACCCTGCTGTTGTTGAAGCAGCTGTTATCGGAAGGTCTGACCCCATTAAGGGGGAAATTATCAAGGCCTTCATCATCCTACGTGGAGGATATGAACTTAAAACAAAACTCATTGGGGAACTTAAAAAACATGTACGTCATGAACTGGGACCGGTAGCTGTACTGGGTGAAATCGTGCAGGTGGATAAACTACCTAAAACAAGGAGTGGTAAGATCATGCACAGAATTCTACGAGCCCAGGAAATGGGTGAAAATCTGGGTGATACATCCACACTGGAAGAATAGAAACACCCACATGGGAAGAGGAAAAAAATCAACAACATGAAAAAATCACTAAATAAAAGACCAACAGATATTATAAAATGCTCTTAAATTAACTATAGGGAGAATCTACGGGAAAAAAATAACAATGGGATGATGCTGAATAGATTAAAAAGTGTGATAAAGGAAGTTAAAGGGAAAAAATAGGTTGTCCTGTATCATTATGGCATTTTAGACAAATAGCAAAGTATAAGTGTATACAATAAAAAAATACATTTTATACCTAAATACTTAGATGGGGGGGGCATACTGTTATGAAGAAAGAAATTATTGTAATGCTTGTTGTTTGTTCAATTGTAGTAGTAGCTGGTTGTACTAATCCCTTTCAAAATGAGGATGATAATGAGAAGAACACAACCATCGTGATCCATGAAGATGGCGATTCTTCCAGTGGATCAGGTAGCTCTAGTGGTTCATCCAGTAGTGGATCAACCGTAAACGCACAAAATTGCCCTAATTGTGGACATTACCCCTGGTATCAGGGTTCCAGGTGTCCTACCTGCGGTTGGGGAGACAATGATGGAATACTCTACTGTCCTAGTTGTGGAGCATACGCCTTCCATGGTGACAGTTGGAGGAAAGGATACTGTACTGCTTGTGGATATACCACTTAACCAGATTTTAAAAAACGTTTATTCCCACAAGATAAAAAGTTCCATCAAACCGTGAAAAGAATTTATATTTTACTTATTTTTATCTTTTTCTGGATATTTTTCTTTGATAACTATTTTTTTTTAAGTTTGATTAGCTAACTATTTTTATTATTATAAATGTTAATGGAAACTTTTATTTTAATCACATTAGAAATTAAATTATGTTAAGAGTTATCTTAGTTAAAGTAAAGAGGTTAATATTAAGAGTTATCTTAAAGTGAAGATTCTATGTTCCAAGTTTCAGGATCAAGGGATTGTTGTCTTCCTATGGATAAAGATAACGAAAAAATGATTTTATGGGGGTTTAATCGTGATCGCCAAACAGAGGTTTGTTTTAGATACAACTGCCTTTACAGATAACAAGTTAAGGGATGCTTATGGGGACGGGGAATTGGATAAGACTGTAGATACTCTGCTGGACCTGATAGCCCGTTCCAGGATAAAACTCAATATCAGTTGCCACATGCCCCCCATCACTTATAAAGAATTCACTGACTACATAAGCCGCTATGAATGCCCCCAGGAAACCATGATCAAGGCTGAAACCTGGATCGTGAAAAAATCACCCAACCGTTACGACACCAAAATACCATCTGAAATATTCTATGAATATGTGCAGGATATGCGTGAACGGATGAACAAGGGCATGCGCATCTCAGAAAGTGCGGTCTGGGAGGCAGCAGTGGAATCCATGGTCATGATGTCCCGTGGTGAGAAAAAGACCCAGATCGAGATGGAAGTTATTGGAAAAGCCATTAAAGATTTCAGGAAACGTTACCGTGCAGCACTTCGTAAAGGAACCCTGGACAGTGCCCCTGATCTGGATGTGCTTTTACTTGCTAAGGAACTGGGAGCCGGAGTGGTAGCAGCAGACGAAGGAATCAAAGTCTGGGCAGAAAGACTGGGACTCAGGTTTTTAAGCGCTAAATCGTTCCCTAAAATGTTAAGAGAGTACTTAAAATATTACGAATAAGTGGAAATTCATTTAATAGGATGATAAAGTCCAATCTTTCGTTGATTCTGCTTATCCATTAACATCTTTTTAAACTTGAAATAGTAAGTAACAACACCATTAGTTATGATTCTTAAGTTTCCAGCACCACTACCCACCTGATCAGAACATTGCCCATTAACCAAAAAATGTATAAAAATTCGCTAAAACTTTAAAAAATGAAAATGCAATTCACGTTTAACCAATAGGAGAATTAGAATGGAACTACAAAAACCAAGAGGAACACGTGACTTCCTCTTTGATGAGATGAAAGAACGGAAATTTGTTGAAAACACCATGAGGAAGGTGTTTGAAACTTATGGTTATCAGGAGATTAAAACTCCAATTTTTGAGGATCTTGCCCTTTTCACCCTTAAATCTGGTGAAGGAATAATAGAAGAAATATATCACTTCCAGGATAAGGGAGGAAGAGATCTGGCACTCCGACCAGAATTAACAGCACCTGTAGCCAGGATATATTTAAACCAATTACAAAAAGCACCCCGACCCATAAAAATGTATTATTTTGGGAGTTGTTTCCGTTATGAACGACCACAAGCCGGACGTTTCCGTCAATTCTGGCAGTTTGGATGTGAACTCATTGGTGGAAAATCTCCCGACTGCGAGGCAGAGATCATTGCCCTGGCAGCCCACTGTTTAGAGGAACTGAAACTGGAAGATTACCAGATACACCTGGGTAACCTGGGAATTTTAAGGGGAATACTGACTCAGGATGGTGTTTCAGCAGACCAACAGGATCAGGTAATGGCAATTATCGACAAAGGAGAAGTAAAAGAACTGGAAAAATTGTTGGAAGAGTTAAAACTCAATGAAGAATCAAAAAACATTCTCCTGGAATTGATTGGATTGCAGGGACACCGAGAGGTCATTCCAGTTGTCCAGGAACTGGTAAAAAATTATCCTGATGCTACCAAATCCATGGAAGAATTGGAAGAACTCCTAGTAATGCTGGAAGCCTTTGGTTTTACCGGTTACACTGTAAATTTAGGGATTGCACGTGGACTAGACTACTACACCGGAACAGTTTTTGAGATCTATGTGGAGGGTCTGGGGGCCCAGAAACAAATAAGTGGTGGGGGAACCTATAATTTAATAGAGATTTTCGGTGGCGAAAAGGTTGAATCCACTGGATTCGCCTTTGGCTTTGACCGTGTGATGGAATCCCTCAAGATTCAAAAAACACAACCTGCACTGAAAAGTAGGGTGGAAGTCTTTGTAGCACCAATATCCACAGAAACAAAACTCAAGGCCTTTGAAATAGCACAAAAGTTAAGGAAAAACAACATCACTACTGATGTGGAACTGGTGGGCCGGAAACTTAAAAAGATTCTTTCCTTTGCAGATAACTCCGGGGCAAAATTTGTGGTCCTGGTAGGTGCTCGTGATCTGGAAGAAGGCAAAATCACCCTGAAGGATATGGAATCAGGAGACCAGGAACAAATACCTATAAAAAACATTACAAGTGTTCTGTTGGACAGAATTAAAACCAGCGAATGATTTTTAAAGGATTAATTGAATGGAATGTTTTAAGAATTGATTAAATTTGTAAGGATTGATTACATGGATATACCTCAACTCAATTACCGTCATGTGGTTAACGGAGAAAAACTGGTTATAGCCATAGCCCAGGATTATCAAACCGGAGAAGTGCTCATGGTTGCCTACATGAACCAGGATGCCTTTAATAAAACCATTGAAACTGGTAAAGCTCATTACTGGAGTACCAGCCGCAACCAGCTGTGGTTGAAGGGTGAAAGCTCTGGTCACACCCAGGAAGTGAGAGAAATCTTCACTGACTGTGACCAGGATGCCGTTCTCCTGAAGGTGAAACAGAATGGTGCAGCATGTCATGAAGGATATTACTCCTGTTTCTTCAGGGAAATATCAGATGAAGATGGATTTAAACTTAAAATAGTTAAAGAAAAAGTTTTCGAACCGGAAAACGTTTATGGAGATAAGTAGGATGAGAATTGTTCCAGATACAAGTGTTATAGTGGATGGTAGAATCACCCGCATAGTCCAGGAAGAAGACTACCAGGGATGTGAGGTGATAGTTCCCGAAGCAGTTGTATCTGAATTGGAAAACCAAGCCAACAAAGGAAGAGACAGCGGATACAATGGCTTAGAAGAACTTAAAAATTTGCAAAAACTGCATGGTCAAGGTAAAATCCATTTAAGCTTTGTTGGGCGCCGTCCCACCCTTGAAGAGATATCACTGGCAAGGGGCGGGGAGATCGACGCCATGATACGAGACACCGCCGGAGAAAATAAAGCAACCCTGATAACCAGTGACCGAGTTCAAAGGGAAGTGGCTGAAGCTCAGGGTCTTAACGCTATTTACCTTAAACCAGAGATGTTAGATTATGGTGACATCCAAGTAACCAAATATTTTGATGATAACACCATGTCTGTCCATCTTAAAGAGAACGTAGTTCCCCTGGCGAAAAAAGGGAAACCAGGGAATATAAAACTGGTCCGCATAAGATCCAAACCCCTTACACATGGACAGATGGAATTCATGTCACGTGAGATCGTGGAAAGAGCCAAAAGTGATTTTAAAAGTTTTATTGAAATAGAAAGGGAAGGGGCCACTGTAGTGCAGTTTAGGGAGTACCGTATCTCCATTGCCCGCCCACCATTCTCTGATGGTCTGGAAATCACCATTGTCAGACCAGTGGCCAAGGTTTCAATTGAAAATTATCGGTTACCAGGAAAACTTATAGACCGATTAAAAACCAGTGCCAAAGGTATACTCATAGCAGGACCTCCTGGAGCTGGTAAAACCACTTTTGCCCAGGCGATTGCTGAGTTGTACCAGAACATGGGCGCCATTGTTAAGACCATGGAATCACCCCGTGACCTGCAGGTAGGAGATGAAATCACCCAGTACGCACCTCTGGAGAAGGATATGAGTAAAACTGCTGATATATTGCTCCTGGTAAGGCCTGATTATACCATATATGATGAACTCCGTAAAACCAAAGATTTCCGGATCTTCGCAGACATGCGCCTGGCTGGAGTGGGTATGATTGGAGTGGTACATGCTACACGTCCCATTGACGCCATACAACGAATAATTGGCAGGGTAGAGTTGGGTATGATTCCATCCATTGTGGACACCACCATCTACATTGATGAAGGAAAAGTGGCAGCAATCTATGATGTTAAACTCACAGTTAAAGTCCCCACTGGAATGTTAGAGGCAGATCTTTCCAGACCAGTCATTGAAATCAGGGATTTTGAAACCGAAGACTTGGTACATGAGATCTACACCTATGGGGAACAGACCATTGTTATGGATGTGGGCAAAACACCATTAAAAAAGACACCCATCCAGAAAATGGCTGAAAAAGAGATCATAAAAGAAGTTAAAAAGGTGGTACCGGGTCGTGTGGAAGCTGACATGAAATCAGACCGTCGGGCCACTGTCTGGGTGAATGAAGATTCAATCCCCCAACTGATTGGTAAAAGAGGTAAAACTATTGAAGAGTTAGAGGGTAAAGTTGGCATAAGTATTGGTGTGGAATCCCTGGAGGCTAAAAAAGGACAGGCAAAGCCCCGCCAAAAAGGTAGTCGCGTCCCAGAAGTGTTATACCCTGATTACATGCCAGTTAAAGTGGAACTTTCAGGTAACTATGTGGTCTTGAATTTTGGTAAAGATGTGGTGGGAACTCCTTTCGACATATTAGTGGATGGAGATTATCTTTTCACCGCCACTGTAGGTAAAAAAGGCACCATCAAAATAAAAAAGGATATTGAGTTGGCTGAAATAATCCTAAAAGCTGAAAAGAACAATCTTAATATTCAGGCCAGGATCAGGGAAGAATAAAAAAAGCTAATCAGCCATTTTTTACTTTTTTTTTAAGATGGGTTTAAAATTTAAGATCATAGATCTGGATTGGCATATTTAACATCAGTACCTGTAGACTATTAAATGAATTTATAGGAGCATAACTATGAAAATCGGTGTTTCGAACCTGGCATTTTACCCGGAAACCTTTACTAGGATATTGGAATATCTTGAAGCAAAGGGTGTTGGTTTTTGTGAGATCATCAATGAATATCCCTATAATGAAATTGATGAAGACATACTGGAATCATATAATGTTAAACTGACTGTGCATGCTCCTCTTTCTGATATTAACTTGGCATCCCATAACCAAGCCATACGCACATCCTCTATTGGTGAGGTTAAAAAATCTATGGACAGGGCTGTGAGATGGGATTCTGAGTTGGTAGTAGTTCATCCAGGGAGTATGCCTGTTTTAGGTAGGAAAATTGAGGAAAAAATCTTCCAGTACAATTACGAGTCCCTGCAGGAACTGTCTAGCTATGCAGATGATTGTGGAGTTTACATGTGTGTGGAGAACATGCCAGTGATAGAAGGCCTCCTATTCCAGGATTTAAAGGAATTGAATTCACTGTTAGAAGATATAGGTACATATATGACTTTAGATGTAGGCCATGCCCATAATTCAGGTTTTTCCCCTCAAGATATGGTTCAATACCCCCTGATAAAACACATTCACCTTAGTGATAACGATGGAACATGGGACCATCATAACGCACTGGGCACTGGGAGTATAGACTTTGATTCATTGTTTGAAGCTTTGAATGATGTTAACTATGATGGTGTTCTGGTGGTGGAAGTGAAAAACCCCCAGGATGTTGTTGAAAGTCTAAAATACATTGAAAATAAAGTATAACACTATTTTAACATTTTTTTAAACTAAATAGAATTTTAACATTATATTAAACCTAAAACAGAATTTAGTAGGTTAAATTTTTTTAAAAAAATGAAAAATTAAAATCATACCAAAAAAATTGGAGTGGTTGTTTCTAGAACAACCAGTGTTCACCTATTTTATCCAGGTGGTATTGGAGAACAGTTTTATTTACTGTCACATTACCAACACTCCACCCCATATTAACAGTTTTTTCAGGATTTTTAGTCTTAATCAACGATTTTAATGTTAAATTTGTTGATTCTCCATTATTTGTGGAGTTTTGTGTTGAATTGGCTGCTTTTTCGATGGTAGATGTATCATTTTGTGTATTGGTTTTTTTGATTTCATTTGTTTCTGGTTTTTCTTCCAGTTGTGCAGGAGTTAATCTTGCTCTTGCACCATAAGCAGATTTATCGTATCCAGAACATCCATCGTAATCAGCATCACATCTAAAACAGGTTATTTCACCTTCGTAGGTTCCTTTAGGGTTTACTAACAGACAGCCATAGTGATGGCAGAGTGGACAGTAGTTTTCCCAGTAGTGATATCCAGATTCACCCCCATACATTCCCCCTGGTATAAAGTATCCTCCAATTGATGAAGCACTGCTTACTGGCAATGCTACTAATAAAAAAAGGGCAATTGCCGCTTTATACAAATTTTGCTTAATATAATTCCTCCTTTGGTTCATTCCGGCAAAATCATGCCTATTTTATGACATGCCACCTAGTGGTACCAGTTGGTTTGTCGGTTTGCCACAATCGCCACTAAAGACTATTGGGTTCTTTGAACCACATAACATACATTTAAACACCTCAAACAATTTAAACCGACTTATTATGAATTTTAATAAATAATAAGTGGGATGATTCTCATTGAACAATTATAAAACCTATAAAAATAGATCTAATGATATTACAAAATCTATCTTACTATGTGAAAATTTAATTGTTATAAAAAAAACTTAACTTCAATTTTATAAATCAAAAAAGTTTTTTCTTCATTAAACCTCTATTCTGGCAGTTTAGGGTCGAAGTTACTTATATACTTTGTGCCTATACATGATTATTCGATGATATTTTTTATCATAACTATAAAAAGGAAGAATAGAAAAAAATGAGTAATAGATTATAAAAATTTGAAGGGGATGTTTTCTTTGAAAATAGGGATAATAGGTGGAACCGGTGATCAGGGACTTGGACTGGCCCTGAGATTTACAAAAGCAGGTGAACAGGTAATTGTAGGTTCAAGAGATGTAAAAAAAGCCGAAAATGCTGTTAACCTCATTGAAAACATGTTAAAATCAGATGAATGTCCCAATGTAAGGGGATTGATCAATGCAGAAGCTGCCAGCAAAGCAGATATTTTAATTTTGACTGTGCCCCTCCAGGCCCAAATGATAACTTTAAAAAGCATTGCAGACCATGTGGAGGGTAAAATATTCATTGACGCCACCGTCCCCATGGAAAGTTGCCTGGGTGGTAGTCCAGTGAAATATGTGAATATGTGGGATGGTTCTGCCGCTGAAAGAACTGCCATCTTCCTTAAGGATAAAAATGTGAGGGTGGTCTCTGCCTTTAACAATATTAGTGCTGCCAGCCTGACCAATATAGAGCAGGACATAGATTGCGATTGTCTGATCTCAGGAGATGATGCAGAATCCAAGAAAGTGGCCATGGAACTTGCCGAGAAAATTCCAGGAGTAAGGGCAATTGATTGTGGTCCCCTGGAAAATGCCAGGATTGTGGAAAAAATAACTCCACTTTTAATAAACCTTAACATCCGCAATAAAATAAAACTGGCCGGTATAAGGATAACTGGACTTTAAATTAACGGAAGTTCACTTAAAGGATTAACTGAAGTTCATTTAAAAAGATTATAAACTAAAAAAAAACTTAAAAAAAAATGTAGTAAGGTACTTAATTATGGAATACGTAAAAAAAACCGCAGAAGGAATAGCCAAACACGCCCTGGAAGTTATCGATCGTATCAACCCCGAGCAAGTTGAACTGATGATTGGATGCATCACTGATTCAGAGTCCACCTTTATTGTGGGCAGTGGAAGGTCTGAACTGGTTGGTAAATCATTCGCCATGCGCCTGATGCATCTGGGATTCAGAGTATACGTAGTGGGAGATGTAACCACCCCTGCCCTCACTGATAAAGACTGTTTGATAGCCATTTCTGGATCTGGGGAAACCAAAACCGTGACCCTGGCTGCTGAAACTGCTAAAGAGGTGGGAACCCGAGTGGTGGGAATAACAACCGATCCTGACTCTACTCTGGGAAAAAATGCAGATGTAGTGGTTAATATCGAAAGTAAAAGTAAAGTACCCTGGAAATATTATACCTCACATGTTCTTAAGGGTAACTACGATGACTTGACCCCCATGGGCACTCTTTTCGAGGACAGCACCCATCTATTTCTAGATGGCCTTATAGCATCCTTCATGGTCCGTTTGGATAAAAAAGAAGCTGATATGGAAAAATTACACTCTTTGGATCGATAAATCCGGTGTGAAATATTCAGATCAGATGTAATCCTAAAAACCTCAATCATTTCCCTAAAAAAACCTTTCCAATTATAAAGTTAATTGACAGATTTACAGAAATTGACAGATTTACAGAAATTAATTGACAGATTTACAGAAATTAATTGACAGATTTACAGAAATTGACAGATTAACAAAAAAAGACAGCTGATTAAAAGGTGAAAACAATATGGATGCCGTGTTAAGAGGAGAATTAATAACAATCAATGACCCCAAAGCTGTCGCACTTCATGAAAAAAGCCACTATGGTAAATTTAACCAGGATGAACTGCAACTGTCACCTATGGAAGCTCTTTACCTCCAGGAAAAGGGTAAAATAAAAATTACAGACAAAGTTAAGGGTAAAGTTCTATCCGTGGATGAAATGTGGGAGCTCATCCAGGAAAAGGGTCTCCTGTATAAATACATTGTCTTCAGGGATCTGCGCAACCGGGGATATATTGTTAAAACTGGTTTCAAGTATGGTTCTGAGTTTAGACTGTATGAAAGGGGCAAATCCCCTGGTGATGGTCACTCTGACTTTGTGGTAAAGGTGGTATGTGAAGGTCAGGATATATCTATCTCCAACTTCTCCAGTTACGTTCGTGTGGCACATGGAGTTAAGAAAAAACTTCTCTTGGCAGTGGTGGACGATGAACAGGATATAACTTACTACAATGTTGAGTGGACCAGACCGTAATGCTAGTAATAGAAAATGAATTTATTAACTGATTAAAGAACGATTAACATCATCAAATATCCAAAAAAACATTATTAAAGGTGATTTATTGATTGACCCATGGAGTTCAGCCATAGTAAACTATGAAAAACTCATAGAAGAATTTGGAATAAAACCATTCCATGACCTTTTGGGGGATATTGAAAATCCCCATATTCTCATGCGCAGAGGTGTCATATTCGGACATCGAGATTATGGAAGAATAGTAAAGGCCATCCGGGAAAAAAACAACTTCGCAGTGGTAACCGGTATGATGCCCAGCGGTAAAATGCACATCGGTCACAAAATGATTGTAGACCAGTTAGTATGGTACCAGGACCATGGTGCCGAGATCTACATCCCCATTGCTGATATGGAATCATATTCTGCAAGAGGAATCAGCTTCCCAGAAGCTAAACAGATTGCAATAGATGAATACATCACCAACTACATAGCTTTAGGGTTAGATCCTGATGATAAGAACCTGCACATCTACCTGCAATCTGAAAACAAGATTGTGCAGGATTTAGCATATAAACTTGCTAAAAAAGTTAACATGAATGAGATGAAATCCATATATGGATTTTCAGGTTCTACCAACATAGCACATCTTTACACACCCATGATTCAGGTTGCAGATATATTACACCCACAATTGGAGGAATTGGGTGGTCCTAAACCCACAGTGGTTCCAGTGGGCCCGGATCAGGATCCTCACATACGCCTCACCCGGGATATATCTGAACGATTCAAATCTCAGTTCAACTTCATAAGCCCATCTTCAACTTACCACCGCTTCATCACCGGACTCACCGGAGGTAAAATGTCAAGTAGCAAACCTAAAACTGCCATATTCCTCAGTGACCCCCCAGAATTGGCCGAAAAGAAGTTGAAATCTGCTAAAACTGGTGGGAGAGAAAGTCTCACCGAGCAAAAGGAAAAAGGTGGTGTTCCTGAAGACTGTGTTGTGTATGAAATGTTACTTTACCATCTCCTCCAATCAGATGCTGAGTTAAAGGAAATTTACCAGCAATGTAAAAAAGGCAATGTTATGTGTGGAGAATGTAAAGCCAGAGCTGCAGAGCTGATGAGGAACTTCTTCAAAGATCTGGAAACAAAACGAAACAATGCTAAGAATAAAGCTAAAGATATATTAAACTAGAAAAAAACTTAAAAATAATGTCTATAATAAAATCATACACAATAAAGTATCATAAAGTTCAGGAGTAAAACATGGCCAGGGAAAGATTTGAAGGTGTGTTTGGGGGAATATATCGTCGGAACGAAACTTTTCTCGCTTTATCCGCTATGATGTTCATATGTTCTGTTTTCATCGGATATGCCTTTGCAGGGATGTTAGAACCAATAATGGCAAGTATGTTGGGAGAATTTAAAAGACGTATTGTGGAAGGTGAGTTAAAGCTTGACACTGTATCTATATTCTTAAATAATCTCAAAGTTGCACTGGTGCTCTATGCAGGAGGCATAATCTTTGGACTGGCTACTGCCTATTTCCTTATATACAATGGAATTTTCCTTGGTTATGCTGGAGCACACTACCAAATCGGAGATTTCATCATAGCCACCATTCCCCATGGTGTGTTTGAGGTTTTTGGGATCATAATTGCAGGTGCAGCTGGATTTAGTTTGGCAAAAATTGTTATCAACATTCTAAAGAGCACACTTAAAATACAATCAGATTTCAGCATTGCAAACCAGCTGAAATTCTTGTTAGAAGTTAACTATGATGATTTCAAGGATACGTTGATTATGATGGGCATTGCCATAGTCTTGCTTCTCATAGCTGCTGTAATCGAAGCAAACTTCACTCCTGGCTGGATACAGTATATGAATAGTGTTGTATAACCAAATTTTAGTTGACACATAATGAAGGGATGAATCCCATCTGTTTTGAGGAAAATTTCAACAAAATTTTTTTTTAATCCAAGAATAAAATTAGAGGTATCCCAATTTTAATCCAGGATCAGTTGTAAGTATTCAAAAAAAATAATTCCCAATAGTATGAGATCTATATTAAATAAAATGTTTATTCAAAATGTTAAGATAGTAAAGGTGATATTATGATGAGATGCATATCTTGTGGAGCAGAATATCCTGACGATGAGATAATCTACACCTGCAATCAGTGTGGTTCCATTCTGGAAGTCATCTGCCAACCAGATGTATCAAAAGATGTTTTCAGGTGCCGTAAATCAACAATGTGGAAGTACAAGGAGTTTATGCCTGTTGATCCATCCCGTATAGTTAGTTTGGATGAGGGAGGCACCCCCTTCTGCAAATGTGATAAATTGGGTAAAGAGTTAGGAGTTGAACTTTACGTTAAAGTAGAAGGCTCCAATCCCACCGGCAGCTTCAAGGACAGAGGTATGAGTGTGGGTATTACCAAAGCCATTGAATTAGGTGTGGATACTGTGGGTTGTGCTTCTACAGGGAACACATCCGCTTCTCTGGCTGCATATGCTGCTAGGGCAGGTTTGAAGTGTGTTGTCCTGCTCCCGGCAGGTAAAGTTGCCCTGGGTAAACTGGCTCAGGCCATGTTCCATGGAGCTCAGGTTCTATCAGTAAGGGGCAACTTTGACCAGGCACTGGAGGCAATCACCCAGCTGGCTCTGCAAGGTCAGCTTTACCTTTTAAACTCAATCAATCCTTACCGATTGGAGGGTCAAAAATCCATTGGATTTGAAATTGTGGATGATCTGGGATGGAAATCACCAGACCGGATCATATTACCTGTAGGAAATGCAGGAAATATCTCTGCAATTTGGAAGGGCATAACTGAATTCCAAAAAGCTGGTTTCATAGATGATCTTCCCTGCATGACTGGAATACAGGCTGAAGGCGCAGCCCCAATAGCCAATGCAGTTCGGGAAAATCAGGATGACATTGTTCCTGTGGAAAATCCGGAGACTGTAGCTACTGCTATTCGTATTGGGGCCCCGGTAAGTGCTAAGAAAGCTATTCGGGCCATTTATGAATCGGATGGTTTGGCAGAAACCGTTACTGATGAGGAGATCTTAAGTGCCCAGAAACTCCTGGCCCAAACTGAAGGAATTGGAGTGGAACCAGCGTCAGCAGCATCCATTGCAGGACTTAAAAAGTTAGTTAATTCAGGGAAAATAGACAAAGGTGAACAAATTGTGTGTGTAGTCACTGGCCATGTTCTTAAAGACCCTAATATAGCTATAAATGCGTGTGAAGAGCCTGTTGAAGTAGATGCTGATATTGATGCGCTTTTGAAGATTATAAAGGGAAACTGATTGATTTTTTCCCACTTTTTTTGGGGGAAAAACTGGACTATTTCTATTTCTTAATTTTTTCTTCATGACCCAAGATCATATGAATTGTCATGTGGTGTCCCAAGATCATAGGGATCATCTTGACATGACCAAATACCATATAGATCACCAAATAATCACTGATTTTAACGATACATATATATAGGAGTACGGCAACAGTGTATATTAACAAATATACAAAAATGAGGTGATTAATATGGAATTACCAATAGCTCCAATTGGAAGAATAATAAAGAACGCCGGTGCAGAAAGAGTCAGTGACGACGCTAGAGAAGCTCTAGCAAAAGCTTTAGAAGAAAAAGGCGAATCTATCGCTACTGAAGCTGTTAAACTGGCAAAACACGCAGGAAGAAAAACTGTTAAAGCTTCTGACGTCGAATTAGCCGTCAAAAGGTTATAAGTTAACCTTCCTTTTTTTTCTTTTTTTTTAGAGCATTTTCAGCCCTTATTATAACTGTTT
This sequence comes from Methanobacterium petrolearium, assembly GCF_017873625.1. Classification (NCBI taxonomy): domain Archaea; kingdom Methanobacteriati; phylum Methanobacteriota; class Methanobacteria; order Methanobacteriales; family Methanobacteriaceae; genus Methanobacterium; species Methanobacterium petrolearium. The sequence goes on from NZ_JAGGKL010000004.1 coordinate 204,156, forward strand.
TTTCCATGATAGACTTCGTTATACTTGTGAAGATCTTTTGAATTTTTAGTAAAAATTAATAATAACAGAAGGACTAAATCTTCAACAAAATTAATCTAAAATGGATCATTCCACCCTAATCTTTTATGTGGCCATTTTATGTCAGGAAATTGGAAGTCAAATAAAGGCCAATTTCAGAGATCATTAGTTTTTCATAAGTTTATATGATGGTAAAATAATATTCTACTTTATAGAAATTAGGGTGATTTGTATGAAAATGACATATGAATTTAAATTTGACAAACCAAACCAGGTGTTCTTGTTAGAGGTTAATGAAAGAGTTAAAAATTCTATTAAAAATTCAGAATACGCTCAAAAACGTCATGAAACTTTAAGAATTGATAAAGAATCTTTAGAAAAATTTCATCCTGTTAAAAATCCCGATTCATATATCTTCGCACAGAATTTAATTGCTAAAATAGAGTATATTCTTAGTAAAATAGATCTAGATGAGTAAATATCACTATTTTTCTTAATTCTTTTATTTTATTTCACCAGTTGTCCTTTTTCTCCTGTGAATTAGAGAACCTCATTAAACAGTTTTATTGCCAAAAAACCCCCTAGTTTTAAACAATTAAAACAAATGATATTAAACAAGTTCAAGGGGAAATGGATACAATGGCAACAATAACACAAGTATCAGCAGGAATGGATACGGATTTCGTGATAAACTTAAACTAATCGCTTTAACGTGAAATAACACTTAATAAGCTCCAAACTGAATAATTCTCATCGAATTTTTCCCTTAAAAGGTTTAACTCGGACTTCACAGGGTGGCCCCAACACAGTTGTGTCGGGTCGCCTTTTCAGAACAGATAATATTTTAACTTTTCTAACTAAGCTTTTACATCGTAACATCCATATCACCTTGGCTGGTATGGTGTAAGTCTGCTGTGAGGTTCCAGAGGGGAACATTTGGCAACCATACCCTCTGTGAATTCTCACATTGAAACTTACTTTTTATAGCATGTTCAATATTCCAACTTAACATTGATTTTTAAGTAATAAAAGTGAATATCCAAGAGCGTGTGAGGTAATCTACCTTTATAAGTAATACTTTTAACATCCTTATACTAAATTTAACCCCCTGTACATGGAATAAACAGAATGCTCCCCATCTTTATTTTAAAATAATGGTAATGCTTTTTCATGAATGGGAAACTTGAGAAAGTTAAATCAAAAACAAAAGAAAACTTCCCGAAGTTTTAGAAATTATAGTACTATGATGATAAAAATATTGTTGTCTGAAAGCAAAACATTTATATGCGCACAATATCAAATAATAATATAGTCACTAAAGAGGTTAACAATATCATGAATTTTTTGAAAGATGAAAATGGACAAGGGGCAGCCGAATACATACTATTATTTGGTGGTGTGATCGTCATTGCCGTGACAGCACTAATCATATATAAAACATACTTCGACGGCAACACTTCACTCAACGCTAACAATGACACCAACTCTGTAAGATCCAATTTAACCGATAACAATAGTACAGCAAGTAATGGTTCCACACCAGACACACCCACACCAGTCAAACCCACACCAGTCAAACCCACACCAGTCAAACCCACACCAGTCAAACCCACACCAGTCAAACCCACACCAGCCAGTCCCATATAATCCTAAACTTTTTCAAGTCAATATCGTCATCTAAATTTTGATCTTATAGCTATAATGCTCGGTCAACACCTACGCGCAACTGCTTTATTCCCTCATCTTTACCTTATCCAACCCATCAAATCTTTTTAACTAATATTCTAATGTCCACACTCCCTTATTATCACGTTTAGGATGGTAGGGTGTGTGAAAAGTAATCGACGGTATTATTCTGCCCCCTTACAGTGTCATAACACGAGGAAAAGGGGTTTTTATGGGGGCTGAACAAGCAAATTAAGCGAAAGGTTTATCGAATCAAAAACTGAATAATTCAAACAAGCAGATAACATGAAGGGGAGTACAGGAAGGGGTAACTGAGAATACTTAATTTCAGATGAGATGAATATCAATAGATGACCGAAAATAAGGTGGAATAATGGTTAATCGTCCATTGTTTAATGGTAAAAAATTAGAAATTACAATTGATTCTGAAAGTTTTGATGAACTTCTATCAACCGAGAATGACAACGCTATTCAGATTTTAAATTATTCAATGAAGCTTGATAGTAATTCAAAATATTTTAAGTTCATTAGAACTCCATTCAAAACTGAACATGAGCTACTTGATGATATACCTTTTTTTAGATTGCAGGAAAATTATGATGAGATGATTGGTCCAGGATTTTATCACGATATTTCAGTATTAGATATAATAAATAATGAAGAAAATGTCATTTCACATTGGATGGTGGGCTTGAAAAGAAAAGATCTTGAATATGTTGTAAAAGATCTTTTTGGGGATTTAACAAAAATGGATGATATCTTTTCTGTAGTATTGCATAGTTATGCTACTGGTCCCAATACGGTTTTTGTCACTACTAATAAATTCCTTCTAAAAAATAGATTTTTGCTGGACATTATCCATGAACCTGTAACAATTGTGGATCCTGAAGAAACAATACGAATAATTGATTTATTTTTTCAATACATGGGTAAATATATTGTCAAGGGAATTGAGTGGGATAAACTGAGTTATTACAGGAACAGGTTTATATCAAAGTTTTCATATTTTCCATTGAATAATCAAGAGCTTTTTATTGCATTTTTTGATCGTTTTTTATTTGTTATGATGAGTTTAGATGAAATAAGCATTCAAAAATATTTAGAACTTGATAATATTTCATTATATAACATTTATTATCATTTTAATTACTTTATCTCTCTTGTAAATGGATTATTTGACAATCTAGCCTTGATTATTCAAGAAAAGTACAATTTAACCTTTCAGGGAATGGAACATCCTAATAGTGTTAACTTGAAGCCGAAGAAAAAAAACAATGAAGAAATTAATAGTTTTTTAAAGGCACTTAAAAAGGAAAACCAGGAACTTTATAATTTGATAGATTATTATAAAGATTTTATTCTGTTAATTCATGATATGAGAAATATTATTATCCATGATAAAATGTTAGGGATGAAATATTTAAGTTATGATGAAAATCTTCAGATAAGTGCTGTAAGGTTAAATGACAATTTTCTCAGTAAATTACGCGCTTGTAAATATTTTACCACTCAGAAATCTGAGGTTTTAGGATCGTGGGGAATTTGGAAGAAAGATTCATCGTATTTTTTAGATCCATCCTATTTTGGAAGTTCAATTATTATCACTCTAATAAAATTTTCAGTTAAAATTTTCGAATTATTAAGTTTTGAAAATTTAGAAAATGCATTAAAAAATAAAGATCCACCTCTTTATAATGAGATAAAAGTTTTTAAGGGAGATAAAAAACTATTCCCTAATATTTCATAGATTCAATTAGTTGAGTTAACATTAATTCGTAGATATTAAACATGTATCCTAGTGAGTTTTTTAATGAAAAGTGCAGAATACGGCCTGAAAGAACTTTGATCATACTATCTAGAGAACAAAAAAATTACTCAAATATGAAAATTAAAAGCTATTTAAGCAACTAATTTAAAATTAAAGAGTTAAAATGATTTTAATCATCAACAAAGCTTATTAAATGATATTCTATAACTTCAGTTTGTCCTATTCCTCTATCTTGAGAAACTTGAGTTACGTTTACATTTGAAAGCTTTTTAACATGGTTAACTACATCATCTATGAATTGCCTATCAAAATAAACCGTAATAAGTTTCTTATTTTCTTCATTCACAATTTTAAAATTAGGTCGTTTAACAACAAAATCTAATGCCCCCATAACCCCTGTTAATGTAATAATATCTTCATCTTGATCATCTGCTTCAATCAGAGCATCAAATATTTGTTTTGCTTCTTCGATTAACTGTGTTGGTGTTTTGTTTATGCATTCTAATGTAAAGTTTCAGATCTCTTGTATACTTTACCTTAGTCATCTCTTTGCGTGGTTTGTTTTTAATGAAATATTGAATTTGCGGTCCTGAGTGATGTCCATACCAGATCATTTATAGTGGTGGTTAACAAATGAAAATGAGAGAGCAGCTAAAAATTATTTTTTTAAGTTTACGTACACCAATTTAAGGAAGTTAAGTATATATACTGTAATTAACTAATTTTGTTACATCTAATTTTAGAATTCTAAAATATTTTTTTAAGTTTAAAATTAGAATTTTTGGTCTATCATCGGGATCAGAACTTCACGTACGCATAAGTGAATAGTGGAGTCTAAAATTAGGATTTGCCGATGGATGGTTAAAAACCAGATGAAAAAGGAGGTAAATAAATGGCAAAAGCAATGTATGTTAAATTTGATGTGCCTAAAGAGTTAGCTGACAAAGCTTACGAGGCCCTAGAAATCGCAAGAGACACAGGTAAAGTAGGAAAAGGTTCCAACGAGGTAACCAAAGCCGTGGAAAGAGGAGAAGCAATACTGGTATTGCTGGCTGAGGATGTTGACCCTGCTGAAATTATCGCTCATATGCCTGTTCTTGCTGAAGAAAAGGAAATACCCTACGTTTACATACCCACTAAAGATGAACTGGGAGAAGCAGCCGGTCTAAACGTGGGAACCGCGTCTGCCTGCATAATTGATGCTGGTGAAGCAGAAGATCTCATCAAAGACGTGGTAGAGAAAGTAGAAGAGCTCAAGAAATAATTAACACTTACAGAAGGAAACATCCTTCTCACTTTTAAAGGTGATTAAATGGCAGAAGCAACTCCTGCAGAAGTTATCGAGGTTCTGAAAAGAACCGGTATGACCGGAGAGGTCATGCAAGTTAAATGCAGGATATTAGAAGGAAGAGATAAGGGTAGGATATTAACCCGTAATGTTATGGGCGCCATAAGGGAAGGCGACATTCTGATGTTGTTGGACACCATCAGGGAAGCCAAAGAAATCCGTACACCCTAAATTGAAGGTGACAAACCATGAGAACATGTTCATTCTGCGGAGAAAAAATAGAGGATGGCACCGGCAAGATGTACGTCAAAAAAGACGGCACGGTGTATCATTTCTGCAGCAGTAAATGTGAAAAAAATCGTATTAAACTCGGCAGAGTTCCCAGGAAGGTTAAGTGGGTTAAAAAATGATGCAAAAAAGTTTTGTGATGTTAAAACCTGATGCAGTCCTGAGAAAACTAACCGGGAAGATTTTAACCCGCTTTGAAGAAAGAGGACTTCAGATCCTGGCAGCAAAAATGATGGTAATTCCCCGCCAGCAGGCAGAGGAACACTACGCAGAACATCAAGAAAAACCTTTCTTCGGTGATCTAGTAGAATACATTACCTCTGGACCAGTTTTGGCCATGGTAATTGAAGGGGATGAATGCATCAGTCTCATCAGAAAAATGGTGGGAGCTACCAACCCCCAGGAAGCAGATTTAGGCACTATTCGTGGTGATTTTGCCCTGCAAACAGGACGAAACATTGTACATGCCTCAGATTCACCTGCCTCTGCAGAAAGGGAAATTGCACTATTTTTCCAGGACGAAGAAATCTGCCAGTACCAACTTCCAGACCGGGAACTGGTATATGAAGAACCATAACTCCCTGGAAATCTTATAAGATAAATTCAGGGAAGAAAAGAAGAAATTTCATTAAACAAATAGGGAATTCCAAATTTTATTCCCTTACACTTTTTAAGGCCGGAGGATAACCTTGAAAATTAGATCACCTATCGTATCTGTTCTGGGTCATGTGGACCATGGGAAAACAACACTCCTAGACTTCATCAGAGGCAGTGCCATAGCCCAGAAGGAAGCTGGTGGAATAACTCAACATATAGGTGCCACTGAAATCCCCATGGAAGTCATTGAAAACATTTGTGGGGCTTTCCTGGACAAATTAGAGATTAAAGAAACCCTTCCCGGCTTGTTCTTCATAGACACCCCTGGTCATGAGGCATTCACCACCCTTCGTAAGAGGGGAGGTGCCCTGGCAGATCTGGCAATCCTTATTGTGGATGTTAATGAGGGATTTAAACCCCAAACTTACGAAGCACTTAACATCCTTAAAATGTATAAAACTCCATTTGTAGTGGCTGCCAATAAGATTGATAGAATATACGGTTGGCAGACACACGAGGGATCATCATTTTCCCAGACTTACCAACAACAACCTCCTAATGTGCAGAGTGCCCTGGATACCCAGGTCTATGAGTTAGTGGGAATACTGCACCAGGAAGGTTTCGAGTCTGAACGCTTTGACCGGGTGGAAAACTTTGCCAGACAGGTAAGTATCATCCCCATCAGTGCCAAAAGCGGAGAGGGTATAGCAGAACTGTTAACCATGCTACTTGGACTGGCTCAACAGTACCTTAAAGAACAGTTGCAGATAGAAACCGACGCCCCAGCTAAAGGAACAATTTTGGAAGTTAAAGAAGAAGTTGGACTGGGAACTACCATCGACGCAGTCATATATGATGGTATTATAGGCCACAAGGATACTATTGTCCTTACAACCCCTGATGACGTAATTACCACCAAAATACGGTCACTTTTAAAGCCAAAAGCTTTAGAAGAGATTAGAGAAGCTAAAAAACGTTTCAAAAAGGTGGATGAGGTGGTGGCAGCTGCTGGTATTAAGATCGTGGCCCCTAACATTGATAATGTCATGTCTGGCTCTCCACTTAGAGTGGCAAGGGAAGATCTGGCAGAAGTTAAAGAAGACATACTGCACGAAATTGAGGATATAAAAGTCGATGCTGATGAATTAGGAGTCATAGTTAAAGCAGACACTTTAGGATCCTTGGAAGCACTGGTGAACATGCTTCAGGAGATGGAAGTGCCCATTCGTGCCGCAGACATTGGTGATGTTTCCCGGAGAGATGTAATAAATGCATCCATAGTTAGACAGGAAGATGAACTTTCAGGGGTTATTATCGCCTTTAATGTTAAGATACTGCCTTCGGCAGACAAGGAAATCCAAAACACTGAACTTAAAATATTCTCTGCTGATGTAATTTATCAGTTAACCGAAGATTACCAAGAATGGGTTCAGGCTGCTCAAAAACGCAGGAAAAAGGAATGGTTTGCTGCAATAATAAAACCTGGTAAAATACGTATCATACCAAAACTGGTTTTCAGACAGAGTAAACCTGCCATAGCTGGGATTGAAGTCCTGGGTGGTAGTATCAAAAAGGGTTACAGTCTCATGAACCAGGATGGCCTACGAGTAGGTGTGGTTGAAAGTATGCAGGATAAAGGAGATAACCTACCCTCAATATCCAAGGGACAAAAAGTGGCCATGGCCATAAAAGATGGAGTTTTCGGCCGCAATTTAGATGAGGGTGATGTGTTATACGTGGACATTCCCGAAAACCATTATAAAGTCCTTGAAAACGAGATGAAAACTGATCTCAGTGATGATGAAACAGAAATACTGTTGGAAACTGTGGATATCAAAAGGAAAGATGAATCGAACTGGGGAATTTACTAATAAATCCAGAATACAGCTATAATATATTGAATCATCATTAATTAGATGGAAAACGATAAATAATATGAAAATAAAACACCAAAAATAAGATGGAGGAGATAGATTGGCATTTAAATTAATTATTTCCCAAGATGAAAACAGCCATCAGCTGGAAGTGGAAGCTGCTGAGTCTAAAAAATTAATCGGACTAAAAATCGGCGACGAATTCGATGCTTCACCAGTGGGTCTTGCAGGATACACCCTTTGCATTACTGGAGGAAGCGATAAAAACGGTTTTCCCATGAAAAAAGACGTTGAAGGATCCAGAAGGATAAAAAGCCTCCTTTCGAAGGGAGTTGGATTCCAACCAAAACGAAAAGGAGAAAGAAGGAGAAAAACCGTCCGTGGAAACACAATATCTGATGATATAGTCCAGATTAACACAGTAGTAGTAAAGAAAGGTTCCAAATCCGTAGAAGATCTTCTAAACAGCGATGAGTAAAGATGATAGGTGTGACCAGTGAAAGTACAGTCTGAAGTAAACATTGGGCTAGTGGGGCATGTTGACCATGGTAAAACCACCCTCACCAAGGCCTTGTCAGGTATATGGACCGACACCCATAGTGAGGAAACAAAGAGAGGTATTTCTATCCGTTTAGGTTATGCTGATATAACCTTCAGGAGATGTATGCAATGTCCCGAACCCCAGTGCTACACCACTGCCTTGGTGTGTGAACACTGTGGTAGTGAAACACAGACTCTCCGTAAAGTTTCTTTTGTGGACTCACCAGGACACGAAACCCTCATGGCAACCATGCTCTCTGGAGCAGCCATTATGGACGGTGCAGTGTTGGTTATAGCGGCCAATGAATCCTGCCCCCAACCACAAACCAAAGAACATTTAATGGCACTGGATGTTATAGGTGTTAAGGAAGTTATTGTGGTTCAAAACAAGATCGACATTGTATCCAAGGAGAGGGCCCTGGAAAGTTACCAGGAGATCAAAGAATTCGTGAAGGGAACCTGTGCTGAAGACGCTCCAATTATACCAGTATCAGCTCAACAGGGAGCTAACATAGATATTCTCATTGAAAGCATTCAACACATAATAAGAACACCCCGACGTTCACTTAGGAAGGCACCCCGTATGCACGTGGCCCGTTCCTTTGACATTAACCGACCTGGTTGCAGTCCTGAAAAGATCCAGGGAGGAGTTATAGGAGGATCACTTATCCAGGGAAAACTGCATCTGGGTGATGAGATTGAAATCAAACCAGGAATACAGGTGAAAGATAAAGGTAAATTAAAATGGATGAGCCTTTACTCAAAGGTTACTGGATTAAATGGTGGTGGGGAAGCTGTGGATGAAGTAGGTCCTGGAGGACTCATTGGAGTTGCCACCAAACTGGACCCTGCACTTACCAAAGCAGATTCTCTTTCTGGATCCGTAGCCGGGAAACCAGGATCCCTACCCGACATAATGCACCAGTTCACCATGAAAACCCACTTACTGGATCGAGTGGTGGGTACTAAAGAAGAGAAGAAAGTAAATCCTATAAAATCGTCTGAACCCCTCATGATTAACATTGGCACCGCTACCACCATTGGAGTGGTCACCAGCGCACGTAAAAAAGAAGCTGAAGTGAAACTTAAGCTACCAGTATGCGCTGAATCTGGTCAGAGAGTTGCTCTTTCCAGAAGAGTGGGTGCCAGGTGGAGATTGATTGGTTATGGAATCATACGCTAAACAGGCAGTTATAGACGCAAATTTTTTATGATGGCAGCCCAGTTCCCACTGGATCTGGTAGAGGAACTGGAACGCACCCTGCCATCTTACCATCTTTGTGTGCCTTCACCAGTCCTATATGAACTGGAAAAAATAAAAAAAAGAAGTAAAGGCAAAAATAGAACAGCGGCCTCCATAGCCCTTAAAATAGCAAAGGTTCCACCCTTCGAAACCAAAAAAATGGATCTCATGAAGGGGGAAAGTGTGGATGATGCCCTGCTCCGCATATCCAAGGTTTTATGCACCAACGATAGACAGTTAAGAAACAGGGCAAGAGAAAAAGAAATCACCGTGGTTTATTTACGCCAAAGACGATATTTAGCTGTGGATGGACATCTTAAGATTTAATATAAATCTTGATAATCACCAAATAAACACGTTTATCTTAAATCCTCATTAAATCACTTTAATCATATAATTTCAAACAAAGCATGTGAAAAATAAATAAATCATTAAAATCATAATACTATTCATTAAATTTCGTAAATTATTATCTATCTTGTGTGGAGGAACTTGAATATGAATCTCTGGAAGGACGTAAAAACCGGGCCATCAGCTCCTGAAGTGGTATATGCAGTTATTGAAATACCTAAAGGATCTCGAAACAAGTATGAATATGATAAGGATATGGAAGCATTTGCCCTGGATAGGGTGCTTTATTCCCCATTCCATTACCCTGCTGAATATGGTATAATACCACAGACTCTTTACGATGATGGTGATCCCATGGATATTCTAGTCATCATGGACCAGGCCACCTTCCCAGGATGCGTAATTGATGCCCGTCCCATAGGCATGATGCGCATGATAGATGGAGGGGACCAGGATGACAAGATCCTGGCTGTTCCAGTGGAAGATCCACACTATAAAGATGTGCAAGACATCAATGATGTGCCTCAAGCTTTCCTGGATGAGGTAGCTCACTTCTTTGCAGAGTACAAAAGACTGGAAGGAAAAGAAACTGAAATTCTTGGATGGGAAAATGCTACCAAGGCTAAAAAAGCCATAGTTCACTCCATGGAATTGTACCAGGAATAAATAATAAAAAAAGTTATGTTCAATGATTTAACTCATTAGATAAATACTAAAAAAACTATAATTGAGGGATTTATTTGTATTTAATATCCAAAATAGATGACACAGTAAGAATCCCACCCAACCGGTTTGATGAACCTCTGAAAGAGGTGGCCAGCGAGATAATAAATGAATCCTACGTTGGCAAAATTGACAAAAAAATGGGATTAATGGTCACTGTAAAAGACATAGAAAAAATAGGGGTGGGTAAAGTCATAATGGGTGACGGAGCCGCCTACCATGAGGTAGTATTTACAGCCCTGTTTTTCAAACCAGAATTACACGAAATCGTGGAAGGAGAAGTTATTGAAGTAACCGAATTCGGAGCCTTTATACGAATCGGACCCATGGACGGATTAGTACACGTGTCTCAGGTAACTGATGATTACATAAACTATGATGGAAAAAGAGGGGCGTTAATTGGAAAAGAATCCAAGAAAACATTAGAAGAAGGTAACCGAGTACGTGCCAGAATCGTGGCCCTTAGCCTGAAGGGTAAATCTTCCAAAGAAACCAAAATCGGCCTCACCATGAGACAACCCAACCTTGGACGTTTAGAATGGATAGAAAAAGAAAAAGAGAAAAAAAGTAAAAAGGGAAAGAAAGGTAAAAAGGAGAAAAAATAAATGGTCACCAAAGCATGCACACGGTGTCACCGACTCATGGAAGAAGACAGATGTGCTGTCTGTAATATGGCCACTTCCAAAAACTGGAGTGGTTTTTTAATTATTGTGGATCCTGAAAACTCACCCATTGCCCAGGAACTACAGATCACGTTACCTGGAGAATATGCACTGAGGGTTCGCTAGTGCTAATACTAAAAAAAAAATTACGATCAGACTTGAAAAAACCATTAGGAGATCTCTATCCCTCTTTGGATGATGTGGAGGATTTTCTAAAATCAAAATATGCTGATGACTTGTTAATTTCCGTGGGTGATGTAACCACCCATAATCTGCAGAAAGCAGGATTAATCCCCCACCTGGGAATCATTGACAATATTGTAGAAAGAAACCCCGCATCCTATGATATGGTCTATGATAATGTAACTTTAAATGTGAAAAACCCCCCGGGAGCTATAACCGACGAGTTGCAAGAGACTATCAAAAAAGCATTCAAACTGGTTAAATCCGGTTTTCATGTTTTAATCCTGGTGGACGGTGAAGAAGACCTGGCAGTTATCCCCTGCATCTTAACAGCCCCAACCGGATCTCTTGTTCTTTATGGACAGCCTGGTGAGGGTTTAGTGGTTTGTGAAGTTGATAAGGTTATAAATAAGGTTAAAAAGTTTAAAGATAAATTAGAGGAACAATAAGGAGAGAATATCATGGAGATAGACATTAAAGAACAGGTTGAAAATCCCGTTTTAAACCGAACTGAAATACACTTTGACTGCATTTACCAGGGAGAATCCACTCCAAAAGTACTGGAAATTAAAAATCGACTCGTTGCACAGTTAGATGTGGACAAAAACTTATTAGTGGTTGATAATGTAAAACCCAGCTTTGGTGAAGGCAAAGCCAATGGTTATGCTAAGTTATATGATTCTGAAGAAAAACTGGTTCAAATAGAAAAACAGCACGTTCTGGAAAAGAATAAAGAACCAGTTAAAGAAGAAGAATCAGAAGAATAATGGTAATCATCCGAATTAGTTAGGAGAGATGGAATAATGAAAAAATTCGAATTATACGAAGTCAAAGATAACAAAATCGTCCGCAAAAACCCTGAATGTGTGCGATGCTCCCACGGTGTTTTCATGGCAGATCATGGCGACCGTTACGCCTGTGGAAAATGTGGTTACACCCAGTGGAAGAATAAAAACGACAAAAAATAATGATGCAAGTTAATGTAAAATAAATAAAAGATCAATTTAAAATAAAAGGTGTGTTTTTTTGAATCTCCGCTCTGGAAGACTTAAAGGGCAGATGAAGGGTGAAGTTGCTGATTTCACATCATCCCTGGAATTTGACCGTCGTATCTTCCAGGCAGATGTTCGTTGCAACCAGGCACACACCACCATGCTCATTGAGCAGGGAATCATCCCCAGTGATATTGGGAAAAAGATCCTCAAAGCCCTGGATGAACTTGAAAAGGAAGGTATCACCGCTCTGAAACTGGATTCTGCTGTTGAAGATATTCACATGGCTGTGGAAAACTATGTGACCAGTAAAATCGGACCTGAAGCCGGTTTCATGCACACTGCCAAGTCACGTAACGACCAGGTGGCAACCGACCTTAGAATAGCATTGAAAGAAGAAATTGAAGAAATAGAAAAGGAACTACTGCTTTTTATTAAGATTACCATCCAGATGGCTCAGAATCATTTGGATAGCATAATGGTAGGCTACACTCACTTGCAACATGCTCAGCCCACCACTTTTGCCCATCACCTTATTTCTTACGCTCAAGCACTTAAAAGGGATTATGGAAGGCTTTATGATGCTTATCATCGGATGAACCTATGTCCTTTGGGTTCAGCTGCACTCACCACCACCAGTTTCCCCATTAACAGGGAGCAAACTGCTAAACTACTTGGATTTTCCGGTCCCATGGAAAACTCCATTGACGGGGTTAGCAGCCGGGATTTTATAGCTGAAACTGTTTTCGCCCTTACTCTTCTGGGAACCACCCTATCCAAGATTTCAGAGGAGCTCATTATCTGGAGTACTTATGAATTCCGTATGGTGGAATTGGCAGATGAATTCTCATCAACATCATCCATAATGCCCCAAAAAAAGAATCCTGATGTTGCAGAGATTGTTCGGGGAAAAACTGCCGTGTTAAACGGTGAATTAGTTACCATTCTTACCATCATCAAATCATTACCCCAGAGCTACAACCGGGACCTGCAGGAAGTCACACCACACCTATGGAAAGCTACTGACACATTGCACTCTGCACTGAGGATCACCCGGGAGATGTTAGCCTCGGCAGAGTTTAAGGATGAGCGGGGTGAAGAACTGGCCCGAGCCAACTTCTCAGCAGCCACTGAACTGGCAGACCTTATGGTTAAAGAGGGAGGATTACCCTTCAGAACCGCCCACCAGATAGTGGGAAGAACTGTAAGCACTGCCCTGGATAAAGGTATGAAAGCTGAAGATGTTGATGCCCAGTTTCTGGATGATATTTCACAGGAATTGACTGGTAAAACCCTAGGCATAGATGAATCAATTGTGAAAAAGGCACTTGACCCCCAAGAAATCATTGGAAGTCGAAAAGTGATTGGTGGTCCTGCACCCTCCATGGTGCAGGAAGTGATTGATAACTTGAGGGAATTCGTTGATAATCCCTCCTAGAATATCTTTTTCTTTATTTTTGCATTAATACCCAATTAAAGTTTCATTATATTCTTATCTTGTATTTTATCCAAGTCTCAGAGTAATACAAAAATAAGAAAAAATATAAATTTCATGAGCATTTAGTAAAATTATGGTAACTAAATGGGAGTAGGAAACAGAGAGGAGGGGTTAAAATGTTAAAATTGTCTGTGGTTTATGATAACAATCAAAAAAGAGAGGATCTAACCCCATCATGGGGCTTTTCTTCCTTTATTAAAACACATGATAAATCCGTGTTATTTGATACTGGTGCAGATTCTCAGATACTCATGGATAATATGGAGAAAATGGGATTAGATCCCCATGATATTAATGCGATAATCATCTCTCACACCCACCGTGATCATACTGGTGGTTTGAGGGAACTGTTAAGGATCAATTCCAGTGCCAGTGTATATGTGCCAAATACAGGATTTAAAAGGAAACTGGAAAATAAGAAAAACGATGTGTTCCAGATCAGGAATTACCAGGAAATTTATCCTGGGATTTCAGTTATAAGCCATAACAATACCCAGGCACTGGTTTTAGATGGTGAAAATGGAATGTTCATGGCAGTGTCCCGTATACCTACAAAAGCCCTTGAAATAATGAAAAAAGCTCGAAAATTGATGGATAAAGATATTAATTTTCTTTTGGGTGGTTTTTGCCTTCACAACTCCTCAGAAACAGCAAAGATAATAAAGCCTATGGAACGATTAGGTGTCAGGAAAATCATGATCTGTCATTGTTGTGGGGAGTTGGATGAAAAGATTCTGATGGAAAAATTTGCAGGGGATTGTATTAGAGCAGGCGTTGGAAGCAGAAGCATGATCCAAGTTTAACTTTCCATGTCTTGAAATATTTTTTAAATCATGAAAAAGATAATCCTGATTTCAATTATAAAAAGATTTGAAAGATGAATAAAACCAAACCCTCGCATTATACAGTGATTATCCCATATTTTAATGTTCTGTGATTAACTTCCTCTGATAAGTTTTCTCTGGAGTTTAGCCATCTTTTTTGCTTCTTTAACCTGTTTTTCCAGATTACCATCTTCTACTACTATGGAACCTTGATAACCACAGTTTTCACATTTCCATGTCCCTGAATCTGGAATGAACAACTTATATTTTTTTGAATTACACGCAGGACACGTTCTGGTTTTTACCATTTTACCACATCTACTTTTTTTTGATCAATATCTCTTACAAAACATGATTATTAACCTTATGGTAGTTAATAAGTTAAGGAATCAACCACCAACACAAATTGATTCATCTGATTACATTGTGTCCCATAGGATGAATAATAGTATAGTTCAACGATTACCGCTGGAATTCCACCTCTGATTAATGGAATGGTTACATACTGTGGACTGGTGGAATATGGTGGAGTATAGTAAGATAACCATGATATCTTATTTTTGATCTTCCAGGCAATTGTTTGTGATGTTGTGCCTGAGACTGGACTGAATATGAATTTGTTTTTAGACCAGCTCCCTATGTTGTTATGAACATCTACAGCTAATTTAAATTTATTTTTCTTAATATTTGGCACCACAAGATATTTAGCAAGTAATTGACCATTCATACGTCCTCTTTCGTAGTTACTCGCATATTTAGTCACTGTAACTTGGTAAACATAGTAACAGTAATCCAGAGAGGTATCATATTTTTTGATTGCCCTTAAAAATGCCTGGTGTGTAGTTGATTCTAATGGATGCACCCCGATGATGTAGGCTATTTTAACTGAGGAATCTCTATTTCCAAATGGCCCTATCTTCACAACTTTACCATAACTCGTGCTTCCTAAAGATGTGACAGTTCCCCACCATGGTCCCACACCTACCGAACTTGGCAGAGTATCGTGCTGATCATAATAGTCCATTACTCTGGAGAATGTGTAAACCATGTTATAATATCCGAAGTATTTTCCTAGGTTGCTGTAGGACGAATATTTTGGTGCTTTCCAGTAACGTTCCATGTACCTTTGAACCCTTCCAGCAATGTCTGAATATTTATCTAAATTTATTGACCCACTACTTTGACTGTCAAATGAAGAAGCAGATGAACAGTAATTGTAATAATAAACAGATCCTGCCGCGTTATTATTGATATCGTTCACAGCTGTAGTTAATATCAGTAAGAATGAAGACATTCCCACTTTAACACCGTTAATCGTTACAGAACTGGGAAGTTTATGATTATTATTCACATAGTTCTTCACGTAAGTTGCAGCATCAGCCACCTGGTCAATGGTGAATTTATTCCAAGGAACTACTGCAAAAGTAGTAGGTAATGATCCCGTGCTATTGTAAGTGTTCAGGATTTTGCTGTAGGTGTAAATTAGATTCTGATACCCGAAATAACTTCCCAAACCACTGTAAGAAGAGTAGTTAGGAGCTACTAAGTAGCGATCCATGTATCTCTGCACCCTACCTGCAACAGAAACGTAGGTAGCCAGAGGCATGTTACCCCAATGAATTAACTCTTTAGGTGAGCTAGCAGTTTTATAATTACCAGTGATACTCGTAGCTGTAGTGTCCTTATTATAAATTTTCTGAGTCACAGTAGTTAAAAGTTTAAGAAACGTTGGCATGTTAAGGGTAGTGGTAAACGATTCCCCTCTAAGATTAGTTCCACTAATAAGCACACCACTCGGGAGATCTTGATTAATTTCCACATATTCCTGAACCCAACCAGCAGCCTCAACAGTCTCATCAATAGTGAAAGTTCCAGCAAAATTAACAATAATATTCCAGGGCATCACTTTTATGTTGACAGGTAATGATCCCGTACTATTGTAAGAGTTCAGGATTTTGCTGTAGGTGTAAATGAGATTATGATATCCGAAGTATTTTCCCAGGGTAGAATAAGAGGAATAGTTAGGGGCTTTTAAGTAACGATCCATGTATCTCTGCACTTTACCTGCAACAGAAACATAAGAAACTAAAGATAGAGTACCAGTTTTTTGATTGTCCCTAGGTGAACTGGCAGTTTTATAATTACCAGTGATACTCGTAGCTGTAATGTCCTTATTATAAATTTTCTGAGTCACAGTAGTTAAAAGTTTAAGAAACGTTGGCATGTTAAGGGTAGTGGTAAACGATTCCCCTCTAAGATTAGTTCCACTAATAAGCACACCACTCGGGAGATCTTGATTGGTTTCCACATATTCCTGAACCCAACCAGCAGCCTCAACAGTCTCATCAATAGTGAAACTACCAACAAAATTAACAACATAACTCCACGGCACTACCCTCACACCCGCAGGCAACGAACCCGTACTATTATAAGTGTTCAGGATTTTGCTGTAGGTGTAAATGAGATTATGATATCCGAAGTATTTTCCCAGGGTAGAATAAGAGGAATAGTTAGGGGCTTTTAAGTAGCGATCCATGTATCTCTGCACTTTACCTGCAACAGAAACATAAGAAACTAAAGATAAGGTACCCCTTTTTTGATTGTCCCTAGGTGAACTGGCAGTTTTATAATTACCAGTGATACTCGTAGCTGTAGTGTCCTTATTATAAATTTTCTGGGTCACAGTAGTTAAAAGTTTAAGAAACGTGGGCATGTTAAGGGTAGTGGTAAACGATTCCCCTCTAAGATTAGTTCCACTAATAAGCACACCACTCGGGAGATCTTGATTGGTTTCCACATATTCCTGAACCCAACCAGCAGCCTCAACAGTCTCATCAATAGTGAAACTACCAGCAAAATTAACAACATAACTCCACGGCACTACCCTCACATCCGCAGGTAACGAACCCGTACTATTATAAGTGTTCAAGATTTTGCTGTAGGTGTAAATGAGATTCTGATATCCGAAATAACTTCCCAGAGAACTGTAAGAAGAATAGTTAGGAGCTTTAAAGTAACGATCCATGTATCTCTGCACTTTACCTGCAACAGAAACATAAGAAGCTAAAGATAAGGTACCCATTTTTTGATTGTCCCTAGGTGAACTGGCAGTTTTATAATCTCCAGTGATACCCGTGGCTGTAGTGTCCTTATTATAAATTTTTTGGGTCACAGTAGTTAAAAGTTTAAGAAACGTTGGCATGTTAAGGGTAGTGGTAAACGATTCCCCTCTAAGATTAATTCCACTAATAAGCACACCACTCGGGAGCTTTTGATTGGTTTCCACATATTCCTGAACCCAACCAGCAGCCTCAACAGTCTCATCAATAGTGAAACTACCAGCAAAATTAACAATAAGATTCCAGGGCATCACTTTTATGTTGACAGGTAATGATCCCGTACTATTATAAGTGTTCAAGATTTTGCTGTAGGTGTAAATGAGATTCTGATACCCGAAATAACTTCCCAGAGAACTATAAGAAGAATAGTTAGGAGCTTTAAAGTGACGATCCATGTATCTCTGCACCCTCCCTGCGATTGAAATGTAGGTGGACTGAGAGATGGCGCCAATTTGTTGGTTATCTTTGGGTGATGTAGGAGCGTTGCATTTTATATATTCAACATTTCTGGTGTCTTTGTTGTAGATTCTCTGAGTTACAGTGGTTAAAAGTTCCAGGAATGAAGGCATGTTCACATCTATGCCATTTATAGTCACATAAGCAGGAAGTTCTTGGTTGGTTTCTATGTATTCCTGAACCCAACTGCTTGCTTCAATTATCTGATCTTGGGTGAATGTCACACTTCCAGCAGCAGCATATTTAGTTTCAGTGTCTGTTGTTGGATCCGTCTGGTTATCAGTTGGTGTTTGATTATCAGATGTGCCTTCTATTAAAGTTTGGCTGTTATTAGTTGTGTTTATTGAATTATTTTCTTCAGTTGCGCTTACTACGCTCATGCCAAGAACCATTACTAAGCTAAATATCAATATTGTAATAACTGCTGTGTTTCGTTTGATTGTAACACTCTCCTCCCCATCAAGAAAATTTGTATGAAATTTAATTTTGTGATGAATAAGATCATTTTTACACGTTATATAAATTTTCTGATCTTTTTTCAAAAAAGATAAGGTTTTCCTATCATTTTCTCAGGATTAATAACGTCATAGATGATCAAATTTGTTGTACATGGTTTGTGGTTTATTTTTTAATCTATTACATCTCTACAAAGTAATCCCTATATATTCTTTAAAAAAAGTTTAGGGAAAATTTGACAAGTTTAAGCCTGATTAATCAAATTTTTGATAATATTTAAAAATGTTTATATACATTATTTTACAAAAAGGATAGCATGAAAGAAGACACTACACGTGAAATAATCTCTATAATCGCTATTATTTTAGGGGTTTTAATGCTTATTTACCCCCAACTGGTAGGATACCTTGCAGGATTATTCCTGATAATATATGGTATACTGGAACTTATCAAGTAACTCATTAAAAAAAAGTTTCTAAATCAGTACGATATTATAGCATGCCAGTAATCTGATCTAAGGCCTCACCTGGCTCCAGTACTCCTGCCCTAGTTTCTCTTAGAACCCTCTGGATGGAAAAACGTCTCATGTGAGGCTGTTTTTTATGTACCACCCCCAACAAGGGACATCCATAGCTATGCCTTTTTTTAACCCCCCATTTGTTAGTTATGTCTTTAACATCGCCTTTTTTAAAAGATAACACCGCAGGGAGGTTAATTCTCAAAACTTCACCTTCCTTCTGGAAAGAATTTGCTCCGGTAGATAGAAGATCTCCATATATAATAAAAGGAATTCTGTTTTCCCTAGCAAATCCCATTATGGTTTGTTCAATAATCCCAGAACATCTTCCACAGGGGTGGAATCGTCCCTCCAGGGAACCATCAATGAGTTCCTGCATATTCACATCCAGATAGATGTGTTCTACCCCAAGTTTTCCGGCGAGTTTTTCTGCACTCTCCTGAAAATAACTAGGAAGAATGATATCCCCCGGGTTTACAGTGACAGCCAGGGGATTGAATCCCAATATTTTGGCAATTATCAGGGACGCGCTGCTGTCCACACCTCCTGATAATGCCACCACAGTTCTAAGTTTATCTTGTTTAATTTCAAGAATGTCGCTTTCCATCTCAGAACCTGTTTCTTCTATCTCAAGATTGTTTTCACTCTTTTTATTAACTTTTTCACCATGAAATTCATCAGTAGTCAGTTCAGTATAATTGAACTTCTGCAAAAGAGATTCAACATTGTAAGGATTGTTTATACGATCTTCAAGGAGATTAGCTAAACTAAGAAGGGGCATGTTCTCAGGGTAGTTGTATTCTGTAATAATCTCTTTTAATTTAACCAGGGCAAGTTTCATTCGGTACAATGGAACTATAAAATCAGAATAGGCTTCAACATGGATGGAATCAACTCCCAATTCTTCACGGAGTCTGCCCACTACCCAACCTCCCTTGCCGATTATCACTGATTTTTCAGGACGATCCGGAGTTATGATTAGAAGATTTCTGGTTTTTTTTTCAAAAAATAGGTTAGATATACCAACTTCAACATCTTTATGACCTATATCCCTTCTTATTCTAGTGATTAATGATATCAATTCCTGTTTTTGAATTTTCAAGAGTAGTTCCCCAGTTATATATAAAAAAATCATTAGGTGAAAAAAACCAAGAGTATGCTAAAAAAGATATGAAACTAATGCCCAATGTCATTTCCGGGTGTAAGTCCCCCTTAACTGACCTTCATCAAGTACATGGTTTTCCATGGCTTTTAAAAGTTCTCCTTTGGTAGTTCCTGCAGGAAGGTCCAGTTTAGTATCTAAGACATAGACTTTGAAGTAATAGCGGTGAGTTCCACTTGGTGGGCAGGGTCCACTGTATCCGATATTTCCCCAGCTGTTAGCACCCTGCTTTGCACCATTTTCAAGTTGTTCCCGGGGCATCACCATCTCTGGTAAGCTGCTGGTTTCAGGGGGCAGATTAAAAATCACCCAGTGGATCCAGGTGCCCCCTGGTGCGTCAGGATCATCACATATAATGGCCATACTACCCTCATCAGGTATTAATAACCGGGAAAGATTCCAATTGAGGGGAGGGGAAATATTTGAACCTTCACAACTATATTTGGGAGGTATAGGCTGTCCATCATCAAATGCTGTGCTTGAAACTTTCATAACCATCAAAATCATCCCTACTTGTGTTAATTTTCTTATATTTTCTGTTTAACATTTATACGGCAAACTATTTATATGTGGAGTGGTTTTACAACACCCCATTGGATGCTGGTTTTAAGTATAAGGAACTTATGATCATAGACACTTGTAACTGAATGTTGAACTTACCCATTGCCAATTATGGTTTTCAAAGTGAACATCTTTAAGGTTAAGGGTAATCCATAAGCAAAAGATCGACAAACTTAAATATAATGTGGTCCCTATAAATCAATGAGGTGATTAACATGGCTGAATTGCCAATTGCTCCAGTAGGAAGGATCATTAAAAATGCTGGTGCTCCAAGAGTAAGTGACGATGCAAGAGACGCATTAGCTAAAGTATTAGAAGAAAAAGGCGAATCTATCGCTTCAGAAGCTGTTAAACTAGCTAAACACGCAGGACGAAAAACTGTTAAAGCATCAGATATAGAAATGGCTGTTAAAGCAGCCTAATCTTTTCTTTTTTTCTTTAATATTATTTTTAAGTTAATTAACCCTTCTTAACAGTTATGGATCTGGTTGTTATCCATCCTGTTGTAAAGTGAAGAATCACTAAAAGGATCATTCTCCTTTTGTATGAATATAAATTCCAATCCCAATCTGATATCAATGAGAAAAATATTATAATCCCAGGATTAATATAATTCTAACAATAGAGAATTTCGATTATCTGTTAGATCTTTGGATATTTAAATTTTTTATTGGATTGAATTCATGGTTTAAACTGTTTAATTTGGCAAATACATATATTTATATGGTATTATGTTTATAAGAGTATTATGAAGTCTTTTGAGAACTATTTCATGAATAAGCAGTATGAGCGTGTCAAGGAACTTGGTGATAAGTTAGCTGAGA